>NZ_JBFXGV010000012.1:0-68228 GCF_050177655.1 Paenirhodobacter sp. | reverse complement strand
GCGCTTGCGGATCTCGCGCCCGAGGAGGGAGTGGTCGCGCCGCCCGTCGAGCCGCGCGCGCAGGCACATCGCGAGGTCGCGCTGGATCGAGGAGAGCGTCATCTGGAGCCAGGTTCCGGGGCCGATGTTCTCAAAGGCGATTGTCAGGGTGACGCGGCTGCCCGTATCGGTCGGGGTGATGGTGCAGTCGAGGGTCTCGATCAGGCATTTGTCCTGGTTGTGGACGGTGCTCGAGCGGGTCACGACGTGATGGGGCGCCTCGCGCAGCGGGAACCGCACCAGGCAGGCGGTGTCGGGATAGCCGAAGCGGCGCGGAATGCAGAGGGTGAAGGCGGCGTCCGAGCCCTCGGGCGCGGGCATCACCATCGCGCCCGGCTGGTAATACAGGCCGATGGTGGCCGGATCGGGGACGATCCGCGGCCAGACCTCCTCGGGCGTGAGCCGGGTGTGAAAGCTTGCGCTGCGCGGCCCGAAGGAGACGCGGGGCAGAAAGCGCGAGAGCCGGCCGTTGAGCAGCTCGTTGCAGAGCATCCCGAGAGCGATGATCGCGAGATTGGCCAACGGGCGCGGCGCGCCGAGATCGTGCAGCACCGGGCGCAGCAGGGCGAAGAGCATGAGCGCGAAGGCCATGAATTCGAGCAGCCCGAGAAAGCCGGGCAGCAGCACCGCCACCAACGTCACGGCAAGCAGGCTTGCACAGAGGGCGACGACGAAGAGGACGGCGCCTTCGGTGAGCAGCATCAGCATCTTGCGCAGGAACGAAAGCTCGTCGCTGTAGATCGCGAAAGGGTTGATCCCGGATATCGCGAAAAGCGAAATCGTGAGCAAAAGCGCCACGAGCAGAATGCGCGGCCATTGGTTGAAAATGCGACGAAACATGCCTGCCTCCGAAAATGAACTCGGGGGCAGGGTCGCGCGGGTTTTCGGCGAAAATCGGGCGCGTCTGGGGTGTTATCGCGCCGCGACGAGCAGCACGGCGGCGTAATGCACCGCCGCGGCGGCCAGCACATGGCCATGCCAGATTGCGCGGGAGAAGGGGATCCGCTCGAACTGGTAGAAGAGCGTGCCGAGCGTGTAAATCACCCCGCCGAGGCCCAGCAGCACCAGCGCCGCGGTGGGCAGCGCCTGCAAAAGCGGCCAGATCGCGAGGATGCCAAGCCAGCCCATCGCGAGGTAAAGCACGAAACCCGCCCGCTCGAACCGGTGGAAGAAGCCGAGCTTCATCACCATTCCGAGCAGCGCCAGCGCCCAGATCGCCGCGGTGAGCCAGAGCCCGGCGCGACCGCCGAGACCGATGAGCGCCATCGGCGTGTAGGTGCCCGCGATCAGCAGGTAGATCGCGGCATGGTCGAAACGGCGCAGGATCGCGCGCGTCTTCGCATGCAGCGTCATGTTGTAGCCCGCCGAGAAACCAAAGGAGGCGAGCAGCCCGACGGCATAGATCACGAGCGGCCAGATCCGCCCCGGCTCGGCCGCGAGCGCCGCCCAGACGATCAGCGCGCTCACCCCCGCGACGGCGGCGACGACGCCCAGAACATGCATCACGCCATCGGCGAAATGTTCGGCGAAGGAATGGGCGAGGGCGTGGCGGGTCATGGTGTTCTCCGGGATCGACTCATCTTAACCGGAAAGGGGTTAACAGACCAATCACGACGCTGCGTGACAGAGGGCAGGGGGGCGCTGCCCCCGTCCTGCGGACTCCCCCGGGATATTTGGGCCCTTTGGAAACGGGCCTTCCAAAGTGTCGAAATATCCCGGGGTGAACGGGCCGCAAGGCCCGGAGGGGCAGCGCCCCTCAGCCTCTCACCCGGAAATCCGCCGCCCGGTTCTCGCGCGCGAGCAGCCGGCCATTCGGCAGATCGTTCTCCTCGACGCGGCGGCGGGCCTCGTCTTCGGGCAGGTCGGCCCAGCGGGCGAGGAGCCGCGCGCGCAGCACCTCTTCCGGCACGGCAAGGCGGATCGTCAGATCGAAGAGCGGGGCGAGGTCGATCCAGCCGGGGCGGGTGAGCAGGAGGTAATTCCCCTCGATCAGAACGAAGCGCGCCGCGGCGGGGATCACCGCGCCTTCGGGCACGACGGCATCGGCCTGCCGGTCGAATTCGGGCACGGAAACATCGCCTTGCGCGGCTTTCACCTGCGCGAGGCAGGCGGCGAGCGCGGCGAGGTCGAAACTCTCGGGCGCGCCCTTGCGCCCCGAAAGCCCCTGCGCCGCAAGCCAGTCGTTCGGCCGGTGAAACCCGTCCATCGCCAGCACCGCGGCCGATCCGGCCTCGGCCGCGTTCAGCGCAGCGGCGAGTTCGGCGGCGAGATGCGACTTGCCCGAGGCAGGCGCGCCCACGATCGCGATCAGGTTGCGCGGGGCCTCGAGCTGGCGGATATGCCCGGCGAGATCGGCGCGGTCGACGCGCAGCTCGGAGGCCATGAAGGCGCCCACATCGCCCATCGGCCCATCCGAATCGCCAAGCCAGAATTCCGCCATCAGCCCATCGCCGCCACGAGGCGGCCAAGCTCCGCCACCGGATCCTCGGCGCGCCAGATTTCTTCGCCGAGTGCGAAGAAATCGGTGACCGGGGCGAGGTCGCGCACGAGATCGACGCTCAGCGCGCCTTCGGCGACGACCGGCACCTCGATCATCTCCGACCACCAGGCGAACAGGTCGCTTTCGGCGCGGGCGCCATGGCCAAGCGCGCTTTCGCCGACCGGGCCGAAGCAGACGTAATCGGCACCCGCCTCGCCCGCATTCATCCCCTCGTGCTTCGAGGCGCCGCAGAAGGCGCCGACGATCGCATCGGTGCCAAGCTCCTTGCGCGCGGCGCGCACCGTGCGCGCGCCATCGCTCAGATGCACGCCGTCGAGGCCGTGGCGCTCGACCAGATGCAGGTGATCGGCGATCACCAGCGCCACGTCGAATTCATGGGCGACCTGGCGCACCGCATCGGCCGCGCGCATCACCGCATCCTCGTCGCGCGTGGCGAGCGCGAGGCGGATGCAGGCCACCTCCTGCGCCTCGAGCACGCGCGCGAGAAGCCCCGGAAACACGTCGAGATCGAAGCTCGGCGGGGTGAGCAGGTAAAGCTGCGGGCGATCCTCGGCCATGATGTCTCCTTCGGTTTCGCGCCTTCTAGCGCAGGGGCGCGCGCCTTGCCAGCGGCTTTGCGCGGCGCTATGGGGGCGCATGACCGATGCCCTGACCCGCAACCCGCTCTTCATCCTCGTGCGCCCGCAGATGGGCGAGAACATCGGCGCCGCGGCGCGTGCGATGCTGAACTTCTCGCTGTCCGGCATGCGCCTCGTCGATCCGCGCGACGGCTGGCCGAACCCGAAGGCGGTGGCGACGGCCTCGGGCGCGGCGCATCAGGTGCTGGAATATGCCGGCGTCTTCCCCGACGTGCCGCGCGCGATCGAGGATTGCGATTTCGTCTTTGCCACCACCGCGCGCGGGCGCGAGCTGACGAAGCCGATCTACACCCCCGAGGCCGCGATGGGCGAGGCGCATCGCCGCATCGCCGCGGGGCAGAAGGTCGCCGTGCTGTTCGGACCCGAGCGCACCGGGCTCGAGAACGACGACATCGTGCGGGCGAATGC
Source organism: Paenirhodobacter sp. (assembly GCF_050177655.1). Taxonomy (NCBI): domain Bacteria; kingdom Pseudomonadati; phylum Pseudomonadota; class Alphaproteobacteria; order Rhodobacterales; genus Paenirhodobacter; species Paenirhodobacter sp. The sequence goes on along the minus strand of NZ_JBFXGV010000012.1, from coordinate 64,643 downwards.
GATCATCACCGTGCCGGTGAACCCGAAGTTCTTTTCGCTCAACCTCGCGCAGGCGGTGCTGCTGATCGCCTATGAATTCTCGCGCGAGCTGCATCAGGCGCCGGCGATCGCCCCGGGGCTTGCCGGCACCGAGGTGGCGAGCGCGCTCGAGGTCGAGAAGCTCGGCGATCGCTACGAGGAAAGCCTCGATGCCGCCGGCTTCTTCTTCCCCGAGGACAAGGCGCCGATGATGAAGCGCAACCTGCGCAACATGTGGGCGCGGTTCGGGCTGACGCGGGCCGAGGTGCAGATCCTGCACGGCATGCTGCGGCAAATCACCCGCCGGCGCGGCTGATCCCTTGCGCGCGCCGGCCCCGGCCCGCATCCTCGCGCGATGATCCGCCGGATTGCGAAAATCCTCGCTGCGCTTGCGCTCGGCGCCGGGCTCGGGCTCGGTGCGCTGTTGTGGTTCCTGCCGGCGCTGCGCGGCGGGATCTGCCCGGGCTGCATGGGGCTCGAAAAGGTCACGCCGGCGCTCTGGGTCGAGGCCTCGATGCCCGATCACGCCCGCGCGGCGCTGGCATCCGAGGTCGAGGCCGCGCGCGCGACGATCGCCGCCTTCTACGGCCCGCCGCGGGCGCATCTGCGCATCCTCGCCTGCGAGAGCCGGGCCTGCGATCGCCGCCTCGGTGGGCGCGGGGCGGCGGCGGTGACCTATTCGCTGGGGTCTATTTCGGTCGTGCGCCTCGCACCGCGGGGGCTGAATGCGACGATCCTGACGCATGAGCTTGCCCATACCGAGACCCACGCGCGGCTCGGGCTGATCGGGCAGGTGACGAACCGGATGCCGACCTGGTTCGACGAGGGGCTCTCGGTCGTGATTTCCGACGATCCGCGCTATCTCGGCCCTGGCAGCGGCGCGGCGCGCTGCCTGCTCGCGCCGCGCGCCGATCTGCCGGCCTCGCCCTTCGACTGGGCGCCCTTGGCGGCGAAGGACCGGATGCTTTACGCGGAGGCAGGCTGCGCGGTGGAGATCTGGCTTTCCGAAAACGGCCATCTCGCCGGGCTGCTCGCGCGGATGGATGCGGGCGGCGCGCTGCCCTGAGCGGGCAGGGGGCGCTGCCCCCGTCTCCTGCGGAGACTCCCCCGGGATATTTTCGCTCTATAGAAGCTGCATTCTACAGAGCCCAATATCCCGGGGGTGAGGCGCTTGCGCCGAGGGGCCGCGCCCCCTTGCCCCCGTTTCCGCCCGCGCCTAGTGTCGGATGACGATTTTGGGAGGGGCGGATGAGCCAGAAACGCAGCATCTTCGAGGAGGTGGGCGCCGAAAAGCGCGAGGCCGCAGCGGCGCCGCAGGGGGGGATGATCGACGCCCGCCCGAAAGGCGCGCGCGCGGCGTTGTGGATCTGGCTTTTCGTGCTCTTCGCGCTTGTGGTGGCGATGATCTCGCTCGGCGGCGCGACGCGGCTTTCGGATGCGGGGCTCAGTATCACCGAGTGGAAACCGGTGACCGGGGCGCTGCCGCCGATGTCGCAGGAGGCCTGGGTTTCCGAGTTTCAGAAATATCAGGAAATTCCGCAATTCAAGCTGCAAAACCCCGACATGACCCTGCAGCAGTTCGAGGGGATCTATTGGTGGGAATGGTCGCATCGTCAGCTGGGCCGGGTGATCGGCCTCGTCTGGGCGCTGGGATTTGCCGGTTTCGCGCTTGCGCGCCGCATTCCGCCGGGCTGGTCGAAGCGGTTCTGGCTTTTGGGGCTTCTCGGCGGCGCGCAGGGGGCGATCGGCTGGTGGATGGTTTCCTCGGGGCTTGGCGGCGAGATGGTCGCGGTCGCGCCCTATCGGCTCGCGGTGCATCTGGGGCTCGGTTTTGCCATTCTCGGTTTCATCGCCTGGTATGCGCTGCTTTTGGGTCGGCCCGAGGCGCAGCTTTTGCAGGCGCGCCGTCTGTCTGAGCCGAAGCTTTTCGGCATGGCGACCGGGGTGCTGCATCTGAGCTTTCTGCAGGTGCTGCTCGGCGCGCTCGTCGCCGGCACCCGGGCCGGGCGCGGCTATACCGACTGGCCCTGGATGGGCGGGCAATTCCTGCCGCCCGACCCGTTTTCGATCGCGCCGCTGTGGCGGAATTTCTTTGAAAATCAGGCGCTCGTGCAATTCGATCACCGGATGATCGGCTATCTCGTGGTGATCTTCGGCGCGGTCGTCGCCCTGCTTGGCCGCCGCTCGGCCCACGCCGCCACGCGCGCGGCCTTTGGCTTCATGGGCGCCTGGCTTTTCCTGCAGGTCGTGCTCGGCATCGCCACGCTGATGCATGGCGCGCCGCTCGCCCTTGGCCTTGCGCATCAGCTCGCGGCGGTCGTCGCCTGGGTGCTGATCCTGCGCGCGCGCTTCCTTGCGCGCTATCCTCTCGTGCAATCCATCCGGGGGTCGAAATGACTGCTTATCAGGAGCTACTCGCCTTTCAACGCGACACCGAGGCGCTGTCGCACGTCGCCGAGCGCACCGGTTGGGATCAGGAAACCATCATGCCGCGCGGCGCGGCGGCAAGCCGGGCCGAGGAGATGGCCGCGCTCGAATCCGTGCTGCATGCGCGGCGCACCGATCCGCGGATCGAGGACTGGCTCGCCCGGGCCGAGGCCGCGACACCGGCCGAGGCGCGCATTCTCGACCTCGTCGGGCGCAGCTACAACCGTGCGACGCGGATCCCGGCGCGGCTGGCCTCCGAACTTGCGCGGCTCACCTCGCTCAGCCAGGGGATCTGGGCCGAGGCGCGGGCGAACGAAGACCCCTCCGCCTTCCTGCCGACGCTCGAAGAGGTCGTGCGGCTGAAGCGCGAGGAGGCGGAATGCCTCTCCGAGGGCGATCTTTATGACGCGCTGCTCGACGATTACGAACCGGGCGCGAGCGCGCGCAGCGTGGCCGCGATCTTCGACAAGATGCGCCCGCGGCTCGTCGCGCTGCGCGAGCGGGTGCTTGGCGCCGACTACACGCCCCCCGTGCTCGACCATGTCTTCCCCGAGGCCACGCAGCTGCGCATCGCGAAGATCTGCGCCTCGGCCTTCGGCTATGACTGGACGCGCGGGCGGCTGGACCTCTCCGTCCACCCCTTCACCTCGGGCGCGGGGGACGATGTGCGCATCACCACCCGCGTGGTCGAGAGCGATCCGTTCAACTGTTTCTACTCGACGATCCACGAGGTGGGGCATGCCTGCTACGAACAGGGCGTCATCCCCGATTACGCCTTCACGCCGCTCGGCCGCGGGGTCTCGATGGGCGTGCACGAGAGCCAGAGCCGGATCTACGAGAACCAGCTCGGCCGCTCGGCCGCCTTCACCGGCTGGCTCTATCAGCGGATGGTCGATGCTTTCGGCGATTTCGGCATCGCCACGGCGGAGGCGTTCCACGCCTGCGTGAACCGCGTCAATCCGGGGTTCATCCGCACCGAGGCGGACGAGCTGCATTACAACCTGCACATCATGATGCGCTTCGACCTCGAACGCGCGCTGATCGCGGGCAAGCTCGAGGTCGCCGATCTCGAGGAGGCCTGGAACGCGCGCTTCGAGGCGGATTTCGGGGTGAAGGTCGATCTGCCCTCCCACGGCTTCCTGCAGGATGTGCATTGGCCGGTGGGGCTTTTCGGCTATTTCCCGACCTATGCGCTGGGAAATGTCTATGCCGGCTGCCTCGACCGCGCGATGCGCGCCGAGGTGTCGGGGATCGACGCGGCGCTGGCCGAGGGCTCGGCCAAGCCCGCGACCGACTGGCTGCGCGAAAAGCTGCAGCGCCACGGCGGGTTGCGCCCGCCGCGCGAGACGATCGAGGCGGCCTGCGGTTTTGCGCCGAGCGAAGCGCCGCTGCTGGACTACCTCGAGGCGAAATTCTCGACGATCTATCGGCTGTAAGCCCCTGAACGATAACGCCCCCCGCCGTGGCGGGGGGCGTTGGCGCGCCGTCCTGAAGGGGAGGAAAGACGGCACGCAAGCCGCGGGCGCGCGCGTCAGGCGACGCGCGCCATCGCCGCGAAGCTCTTGATGAAGGGGCCGGCCATGCGCGCATCCTTGATCATCGCGCCATAATCGCCGACCTCGAATTTCAGCTTGCCGGTGGTGAAGGCGACGCCGAGATCCATCATCGTCGGCGGCTTCTTCAGCCATTTCGCCCAAAGCTCGGGGGCGGCGCGGATGTCCCAGTTCAGCACCTCGCCGGCATAGGCCCCGGCCGAAACCGCCTTGCCGTTCTCGACCACCATCACGCCCTTCGGCGCCGGATCGCCCTTGTCGCCATAGGCGAAGGTCGAGGTGAAGCCGATCTGCGCCAGCGCATCGCTCAGCGTCGGATCGCCGTTCCACTCGGCGGCAAAACCCTTCATCCAGTCTGCAGAAAACAACTCGCTCATCTTCGTCTCGCTTTCCGTCCCGATCGCTCAGGACACCTTGATCTGAACCATCTCTTCGCCGTCCGGGTCCATCACATGGACCGCGCAGGCGAGGCAGGGGTCGAAGCTGTGGATCGTGCGCAGGATCTCGAGCGGCTGCTCGGGGTTCGCCATCGTGTGGTTGTCCTGCAGCGCGGCCTCGTAGGCGCCGGACTGCCCCTGCGCATCGCGCGGGCCGGCGTTCCAGGTCGAGGGCACGACGGCCTGATAATTGGCGATCTTGCCGTTCTCGATCACGATCCAGTGGCCGAGACCACCGCGCGGCGCCTCCATATAGCCCACGCCCTTGGCCTGTTTCGGCCAGGTCGAAGGATCCCAGAGCTGTTCGTTGAAGGTCTTGGTGTCGCCGGCCTTGATGTTCGCCATCAGCGCGTCGAACCAGCCCTCCATCGCATCGGCGACGATCTTCGTCTCGATCGTGCGCGCGGCGACGCGGCCGAGCGTCGAGTAAAGCCCCTGCACCGGAAGCTGCAGCGTCGAGAGCGTGCTGTCGACGAGTTCCTTCGTCTGTTCGTGGCCCGAGGCATACATCACCAGCACGCGCGCGAGCGGGCCGACTTCGACCGGCTTGCCCTTCCAGCGCGGCGACTTGATCCAGCTGTAGGCGCCCTCGACGTCGAGCTGATCGTAGGGCGGTTTCGGCCCGGTGTAGTTCAGCGCGGTCTCGCCGTCATAGGGGTGCAGACCCTTGTCCTTGCCCTCCGCGTAATCGTACCAGGAATGCGCGACATATTCCTCGATCTCGCCGGGCGCGTTCAGGTCGACCGGGTGGATCGTGCTCAGATCGCGGTTCAGGATCACGCCGGCCGGCACCATGTAGCTGGACGGATCGGACAGCCCGTTCGCCGGGAAATCGCCATAGGTGAGGAAGTTGCCCACGCCCTCGCCGCGGGTCGCCCAGTCCTTGTAGAAGCCGGCGATGGCGATCGTGTCGGGCAGGTAGACATCCTCGACGAAGGTCCGCGCCATGTCGATGATCGCCTTCACCCGGATCAGCTTGTCGGCATTGATCGCGCTGTCGGAATTGAGGTCGATCGGGTTCGGCACGCCGCCGACGACGAAATTCGGATGCGGGTTCTTGCCGCCGAAGATCGCGTGCAGCTTCGCCACCTCGCGCTGCCATTCGAGCGCTTCGAAGTAATGGGCGACCGCCATCAGATTCGCCTCGGGCGGCAGCTTGTAGCCCGGATGCCCCCAGTAGCCATGCGCGAAGATGCCGATCTGCCCGCTTTCGACAAAGCCCTTCAGCTTCGCCTTCACCTCGGCGAAATAGCCCGGCGAGGATTTCGGATGTTTCGAGATCCCCTGCTGCAGCGCCGAGGTCGCCGCCGGATCGGCGTCGAGCGCGGAGACCACATCGACCCAGTCGAGCGCATGCAGGTGATAGAAGTGCATCACATGGTCATGCACATATTGCGCGCCGATCATCAGGTTGCGGATCAGCTGCGCGTTCGGCGGGATCGGGTAGTTCAGCGCGTTTTCCACCGCGCGGATCGAGGCCATGCCATGCACCAGCGTGCAGACGCCGCAGATGCGCTGCGCGAAGGCCCAGGCGTCGCGCGGATCGCGGCCCTTGAGGATGATCTCGATGCCGCGCACCGAGGTGCCGGAGGAATAGGCCTGGGCGATGCGGTCGCCCTCGAGCTGCGCCTCGATGCGCAGGTGACCCTCGATCCGGGTGATGGGATCGACGACGATGCGGCTCATGCCTTCACTCCTTCAGCTTTCTTGGGCAGATGGGCGGCAATCACCGCCGCGAGGCTCTCGACCGGGATCGAGTCGCCCGCCCGCACCTTGCCCACCTCGAAATTCATCCGGCACGACCCGCAGGAGACGATCAGGCTTTGCGCGCCGGTGTTCTCGATCTCGTTCATCTTGATCCGGTAGCCGATCTTCTTGAGCTCGTTGGCGGAGGGGATCAGGAAGTTCCCCGCGCCGCCGCCGCAGCAATAGTTGTATTCGCGGTTGCTCTCGGTTTCATGAAGGTTGTAGCCGCAGGCCTTGAGGATCGCGCGCGGCTCCTCGAAGACGCCGCCCCAGCGGCCGACCTTGCACGGATCGTGCAGCGCGACGATGTCGGGGTGGTTGCCGGGCACGAGCTTCAGCCGGCCGTCCATCACCGCGCGACCGAAATATTCGGAGACGGTATAGACCTCGAAATTGACCGGACGCCCCATCGCCTCGGCCGCGCCAAAGCGCAGCGCGGGGTAGGAGTGGCCGCATTCGGGCACGATCACCTCTTTCACGCCAAGCTTCTCGACCGCTTCGGTGATGTGCTTGGTCAGCTTCTTCTTCGTCGCGTCATCGCCCGAGAGCGAGCCGAAATTGGCGCCCTCATAGGCATCGGTCGCGAGCGTGTAGTTCACCCCCATGTGGTGCAGCGTCTCGATCGCGCCGCCGGTCGCATCGGCGAAGAGGTGGATGTCGAGGCCCGAGGTCAGCAGCAGCAGATCCGCGCCGACCTTGTTCACCGGCACCTCGAAGCCCAGTTTCTGCGAGATGTCGTTGATGCGGAACATGAAGAGGTCTTCGTCCGCGCCGAAGATCGTGCCGTCGGCATCCTGGCCCGCCGCCATGTAGCGCAGCTCGGCCGGGGCGAGCCCCGCGGCGAAAAGCGCCGAGCGGTTCAGCGCCACCATGTCGGCGATGTTGATCCCGGCCGGGCAGACCATGTTGCACCGCCCGCACATCGTGCAGCTGTCATAGGCGAGCTCGACCTGATCGCGCAGATCCTGCTCGGTGATGTCGGAGGTGGTCAGCCGGTTCAGCCAGGCCATCGGGCTCATCTCGCGCTTGTAGACGCGCTTCATCAGATCGAGCTTGTGGATCGGCGTGTATTTCGGGTTCTCGGTGCCCTGATAGAACTGGCAGGCCTGCGCACAGGCGCCGCAATGCACGCAGGCGTCGAGCTGCACCGCCATGTTGTTGTCGAGGCTTTTCAGGAAAACCTCCTTCGCCTTGGCGACGCGCTCTTCGGGCGCCATGGCGGGCTCCGGCTCGGCAAGGTCGCCCAGACTGGCGGCCATGCCGTAGAACATCGCGAAGCTTTCTTTCAGTTCGTCCTTGGTGATGACTTCGGTCATGCTTTCGACCCCCGGCGCCAGAGTTTCACGCCGAGGATGTAGCGCGAGGGGAACATCGTCACGACGTGGAAGAGTTTCGAGAAAGGCATCCAAACGAGCAGCAGGCAGATCGACAGCAGATGCAGTGCGAAGAGCGTCTCGTAGGGAAGGATGGGTGCATGGGTGAAGGCGAGGAACCCGGTGAGGAACGGCAGGAGCGTGACGATGATCGAGGAATAATCGTCGAAGCTCGAGATATAGCGCAGCACCGGATGCACATAGCGGCGTACCATCAGGATGATGAGAATGCCGGTCGTCAGCGCCGCCACCGCCAGCACCACCGCATTCGGCAGCCCCGGCCAGCCAAAGCCCAGCAGCCGCTGGAAGAAGGCGATATGGACCTGGAAGAAGAACAGCGTGATGACGAAGCCGATGTGCCAGATCCAGCCCATCAGATATTGAAAGCCCACGCGGCGGGCGAAATACTTCTTCAGCTTGAAGCGGTTGAAGACGGTTTCCCAGCCATGGGCCGCAAGCGTGCCCGGGTAGCGGTCCTTCGACAGCGTCTTGTTGCGCAGCATCAGCGCCAGCGCGACGGTGCGCCAGAGCATCCCGGCGACGAAGATGATCGCGGACCATTGAAGCGCGGGGCCGCGCGCGAATTCGAGCAAGGTCATGCTTTCGGCTCCTCTTTCGCGGGGGCGGGTTTGGCGGCGCGGTGTTTCTTCTGCGCCGCGCGGATCGCGGCGCCCGCCGCGATGCCCGCGCCGACGCCGACGACGGCGCCCGCGGCCAGCTTGCCGGCGCTGAGGTCCGTCGCACTCGAGAGCGGCGCGTAGAAGCTGCCGTTATCCCAGAAATTCGGCTCCGAGCAGCCCAGGCAACCATGCCCGGCCTCGATCGGGAAGCTCGTGCCCTCGTTCCACTTCAGCACCGCGCAGGCGTTGTAGGTGGTCGGGCCCTTGCAGCCGAGCTTGTAGAGGCACCAGCCCTTTTTCGCGCCCTCGTCGTCGAAGCTCTCGGCGAACTGGCCGCGTTCGTAGAACGGGCGGCGATAGCAGCGGTCGTGGATGTTCTGACCATAAAACACCACCGGGCGGCCGAGATGGTCGAGCTCGGGCAGCGCGCCGAAGGTGAGGTAATGCGCCAGCACCGAGGTCATCACCGCGGGGATCGGCGGGCAGCCGGGGACGTTGACGATCGGCTTGTCCTTGACGATCGCCGAGACCGGCACCGCGCCGGTCGGGTTCGGATTGGCGAAGGGGATGCCGCCGAAGGCCGAGCAGGTGCCCATGCAGACGATCGCCGCGGCGCCCTCGGCCGCGTGTTTCAGCGTGTCGACGTTGCTTTGCCCCGCGACGGTGGAAAAGCCGCCGCCGCCCATCGGCACCGAACCGTCGACGACGAGGACATATTTGCCCCAGTTCTCCTTCATCGCGTCTTCGCGCGCGGCCTCGGCCTGATGGCCCGCCGCCGCCTGCAGCGTCTCGTGATAATCGAGCGAGATCGTCTCGAAGATCATGCTCTCGATCGAGGGGGAGGAGGACCGCAAAAGCGATTCCGAACAGCCGGTGCATTCCTGGAAGCTGAGCCAGATCACCGAGGGCCGTTTCTGTGCCTCGAGCGCGGCGGCGATGCGCGGCACCATCGCCGGCGGCAGCGCGAGGAGCGAGGCCGTGGTGGCGCAGAACCGCAGGAAACTGCGCCGGGAGACGCCGCGCGCCTGCAGCCGTTCGCCCAGAGTTGTTTGCCTGTCTGTCATTTGGCCTCCTCCTGGTCAAAGGATTGCTGAAGTCGCGCGCGCAGCCGCACCAGCCCGGAACGGATGTCGGGCGCCTGCGCGCACAGGATGTCGGGGATCGTCGTGATCTCGACGTAGCGGCCGAGGATCATCCCCCCGGCCGAGCGATGGGTGACGCGCCAGACGCCGGGATAGGCGGTCTCGATCACCTCGGAGGGGCCGCCCGCCTCGATCTCGGCGTGCACCTCGCCGCGGCCAAGCGCGGTTTCGAATTCGGTGATCTCGGCTTTCATCATCGGGATCGTGCTGAGGTCGATCACCGTCGCCTCGCCGGTGGCGACGAAACGTTCCAGCGCGTGGCGGATCTCGTTGAGGAGAAGCGCGACATTGCCGGTCTCGGTCTTCGGCATGAAATCGGCGAGACCCGGGCCATCGGGATCGAAGCTCATGCGAGCGCCTCCTCCTCGGCGCGCCAGCGTCGCGCCACCTCCACCGCCGCGGCCACCGCCGCAGGCATCGCCGCCGCGACAGGCGCGCTGAGTTCGAGACCCCAGCCGATCTCGTTCGGTTCGATACCGATCAGCGCGCGTCGCGGCGGCAGGTCCCCGGTCAGCCGCGCCATGTCCAGCAGATCGCGCAGCCCCACCTCATGGACGCTGAGCGAGCCCGAACGCACGAAGGCATCCATCTCGGCGCCCTCGAGGCGGCGCACCGTGCCCGGGGCGGTGCGGAAGCGGGCAGCGTCGAACACGATCAGCGCATCGGCCGCGCCGATCGTCTCGGCGAGGGTGAAGCTGAGCGTGCCGACGTCGAGGCAGGTGAGGCCGGGGATACCGCCGTGCTGCGCCTCGAAGGCTTGCAGTGCGCGCGGCCCGGCGGCCTCGTCCGTCATCAGGGTGTTGCCGACGCCAAGGGCGAGGATCCGGAACCTGTCGGGGGTCTTCTGCTCGGTCACGGTCCGCTCCCTCCTTGGAGCCTGTCGACGCATCATCAGAATGCGATGTGTGAAGATTGCGCCTCTGCCCGGGTGGGTTCAGCAAAGATGCTAAGCTGCGACAGCTTAGCGCAGAGGCCGCGCGCAACGAAGCGGATAGTTTCCGTAACTTACTGATTTTTGATGAATATTTTTATTGTGCAGCTGCAATACAAGTAATTGCTCCATCCCTGCGGAGTGCAAATATATTTTCCGATCATGCGGAAACTCTGGTCGGGAACTTTCCATTTTCGGCCCGGGGCAGGGGCTGTTTCCACTGCGCGCGACGCTGCCGTCGCAGCAAATGCGCGGCGGTGCAGCGACGTGCCGGGCGGGATCGGCGGCACGCACAGACGCCCCGGCGCGGTGCGCGGGCAGCCCGGAGCGAGAGGATGCGGAGGGGGATTCGCGCCCGCTCGCGGGGCTCAGCCCTGCGGCGGACGGGGCGGTTCGCGACCGACGAGATCGGCGAAGAGATGGTCGATTCCGGTCTCGCCGCGGCGCACCTTCTCGAGCGCCTCCATCGCGTCGCGCAGCCGCTGCGCGTCCTCGGCGCTGATCTTCTCGCGGGCGAGGCCGAGGTGGACGGTGAGCCAGTCGCCCGGCGCGACCGTCTCGAGCAGGCTCAGATCGACGCTTTCGCGCTGGCCGTTGTTGTCGCAGATCGCCCGGTTCGGGGTTTCGATCGACAGAACCTGCATCGGAAAGGCGAGACACATGGCAAGGATCCTTCCTGCTTCGCCCGCGCAGGATAGGCGCTGGCCCGGGGGATGCAAGCCCGCGGCTCAGCGCGGGGTGAGCCGCAGCCAGATCCCGTCGCGGCCGCGCACGGTGAGATGGGCGACGGGGACGGGCACGCGCCCCGCGACCAGCTCGAAGCGGAAGGCGCGGGTGAGCAGCGCGAGCAGGAGCGGCCCCTCCGCCATCGCGAAACCCGCCCCGGGGCAGACCCGCGCGCCGGTCGAGAACGGGATATAGGCGCAGCGCAGCCCCTCGCGGCCGTTCTCGGTCTCCCAGCGGGCGGGGTCGAAGCCGTCCGGGTTGTCCCAGATCCTCTCGTGCCGGTGCAGGTGCCAGGGGCTGATCACGACCTGACTGCCGGGCGCGACGTCGCGGTCGCGGAAATGCTCGGGGCAGCGGGATTGCCGCACGAACATCGGGACCGGCGGGTAAAGCCGCATCGCCTCGCGGAACACGGCGCGACTGAGCTTCAGCCTGTTGAGGATTGAAAAGTAAGGGATTTCATTGCCGATGACCTCGGCGGCCTCGGTCGCGACACGGTCCTGCCAGTCGGGGTTCTGCGCGAGCAGATAAAGCGACCAGGCCAGCGCGGAGGCCGAGGTCTCGTGCCCGGCGAGGAAGAAGATCGCGACCTGATCGACCATCTCCTCGGTGCCGAAACAGGCGCCGGTTTCCGGGTCGGGGGTGGTCATGATCTTGGTGGCGAGATCGTCGGGCGCGGTGCCTGCCGCGATCGCCCGGGCGCGCGCGGCGGTGAGGCTTTCGATCAGCGCGCGGATGCGTTTCGCGGTGCGCTTCGTCTCGCGCGCATGAAAGCGCGGGAACCAGCGCGGCAGCGGCAGCAGCGCGCCGAGATTGACCACCGGCGAGGCGTTCTGATGCGCGCGGAACTCGGCGAAGACGGCGGAGGCGGTGGCATCCTCGATCGGGATCGAGAACAGGGTGCGGAAGATGATATCGGCGGCGGCATGCGAGGTTTCCGCCTCGATTTCAACGGGTTCCGAGCCGATCTTCATGCGCAGGCGCTCGACGCAAGCGATCCCGGCATCCCACATCGCGGGGAAGGTCTCGCGCAGCTTGCCGCCCTCGAAGGCGGGGTCGATGATGCGGCGCTGGCGGGCCCAGGTTTCGCCATTGGTGATGAAGACGCTGTCGCGCAGGAGCGGTTTCAGCCCCTCGCGCACGCGGTCGGATTTCGGGAAAGCCATTGGCCGCTCCTTCAGCACGAGATCGACGAGGGCCGGGTCGTTGCAGAGGTAGGAGCGGAAGAAGGGGGTGTTGAACTCGGCCATCCAGGCGCGGTAGAGCCGCGCCGGCTGGGCCGAGAGGATGTCCTCCCGGAACAGGCGGAAATAGCGCAGAAGCGACACCTTGTCGGGGCGCGCGGGCGGTTTCGGGGGGAGCGGTGCGGTCATGCCACGCTTGTAAACCGGTTCGCCGCGCGGGTGATGCGACTTTTTGACGGGGGGCGGTCGGCAAAGCGTTCGGAGAGCGTCAGCGGCCCGGCGGTGATGCGGAAATAGTCGTAATCGCCGGGCCGGTCGAAGGCGCAGAGATACTGGAAATGCAGCCGGAAGAAGCGCCAGCGCAGTTCCTTCCAGCGCTCGGGCGAGAGGGTCTGGGTGAAGGCGGCCGAGAGGATCAGCGGCTGGAATTGCTCGGGCGGGGCGACGCCGGTCACTTTCACCGGGTCGCAAAGGGCAAAGGCGCAGCCGTCGCCCGGGGCGGTGACGTCGACCCAGGTGAGCTCGTGCCGCGCGCCGAGAAAGGCGAGATCGCCGCGCAGGCGGCGCGCCCGGGGCAGGTAGCTGACCATCGGCACGACATGGCCGAGCGAGAGGAAGGAGAGGACCGGGGGTTTCACCCCCGGACCCCCAGGATATTTCGGCACTTTGGAAACCGGCACGCGGCCCGCGCGGATCAGATCGGAGAGGATCGAGATCGCGAGATGGGCGCCGGAGCTGTGGCCGACGACGAGCACCTCGTCCCAGTCCTCGGTCAGCGCCTGGGCGATGGTGTCGCCGAAGGCGGCCATCCGCGCCTCGAGCTGGGCTGGGTTGGCGCCGCCCCAGCGCGCGGTGAAAGCATAGTCGTGCATCAGGTAATAGGCGTAGAAGCGCCCGTCGTGCTTGCGAAACCAGCGCAGGGTGAGCCATGTGGCGCCAAGGCCAAGCGCGCTTGCGGCCCAGATCCGCGCGGTGAAGCCGGGCTGGAACAGGGCGGGGCCGTTGATCTGCGCGAGGATCAGCTCGGAGCCGTTCATCAGTGCCCAGGCGGTGAGCGCGCCCAGCCCGAGCGCGAGGAGCAGCTGCAGGATCAGCGCGAAGATCGGGTAGAGCGCGGCGATGATCGGCCCCTTGCGCAGCCGCATCAGCCGGAAGAGCGCGCCGGAAAAGATATACCACGAGGCGGTGCGGACAAGCTGGCCATAGGTCGCGAGGATCGAGGCGCCCATGCTCTCGCGCACGATGTCGGCCCAGATCAGCACCTCGATCTCGGTCTCGACCGTGGCGCCGTCCTGCGTCGAGGTGACGCGCCAGCCATAGGGGCCGCCGCCGGTCTTTGCCGCAAGCGCGATCTCATAACCCGAGATCGCCGCCTGATCGGCGCCCTCCTTGCGGTAGAGCTCGCGGTAGCGGCGCGGGTGAATCGGGTCATAGCCGGGGATGTAGAACACCCGGCGGCGACGGACCGATTGCGGCTCGTTTGCGCTCATCTCACCCTCGTTTTCCGCAGCCTAGCGGGAAACCCGGGCGAAAGTAAGGAGTTACGCGCCCCAGCGCGCCGCATTGCTGCGGATCGCGGCGATCCGGTCCTGGGTTTGCGGATGGGTGAGCAGCCAGGCGGGGGCCGCGGCGCCGGGCGCGCCGGTGATCCGGTCGAGCTTTTCGAAAAGCGAGATCTGCGGGCCGGTGCCGATCCCCGCCTTGATCAGCAGCGCCGAGGCGAAGGCGTCGGCCTCGTATTCGTCGCGCTGGCTGAGCCGCGCCGAGATCGCGGTGGCGATCAGATTGGCGATCCAGATGCCGAGCCCCGGGATGATCCGGCCAAGCAGCCCCGCGAGCACGACGCGCAGCGCGTTCTGGCCGGAAAAGTCGATCATCCGCCGCCGGGCATGGCCGCGCGCGACATGGCCGAGCTCATGCGCGATCACCGAGGCGATCTCCTCCGGGCTGACCTCGCCCTTGCGGTAGAGATCCATGAAGCCCTCGGTCAGGAAGACGCGGCCATCGGGCGCGGCGAGGCCGTTCACCGGGGCAACCTGATAGACATGGACAGGGAGCGTCTCGGTGCCAAGCGCCGCGCGCAGCCGCTCGATCACCGGGGCGAGGCGGCTGTCGTTGAGCCGGCGCGAGTTCTGCGTGAGCTGGCGGGCGAGGTTGCGCGCGGAGAAATGCCACAGCACGAGGCCGTAGAGGATCACCGCGAGAAAGGGCAGCAGGCGCAGAAGCATGATCCGGATGTGGGGGCGGGGCGCGCCCGCGTCAATCCGCTTTCGTCGCGCGACCGGGGCGGCGCGCGGCGCGCAGGAGCCACCAGCCGAGGGCGACGGCGACCGCGCCCGCCGCCATGAAGCCGAGCGCGCTTCCCGCGAGGTCGGCCGCCGCCTGCAGGTTCGCGCCGAAGGCGATGCCGAGCCCGACATAGGCCGCGACCCAGACCGCCTCGCCCAGAACGTCGGCCGCGGTGAAGCGGTGATGCGCAAAGCCCGAGGCGCCGGCGGCGAGGTTCACCCAGGGGCCGAGCGCCGAGAACATCCAGCGCGAGAGAAACACGCTCACCGCGCCGCGCCGCTCGAGCGCCTCGAGGGCCGAGGCGACGAGGCGACCGCCCTTCGTCTCGGGCCGCGGCAGCAGATGCGCCGCGCGCCGCCCGATCAGGAAGCCGATCTGATCGCCGGCGAGCGCGCCCGCGAAGGCCGCCCCCGCGACGGTGACGAGCGCGAGATCGCCCGAGGCCACGAAGGCGCCCGAGGCGATCATCATCAGCGAGGAGGGCACCGGCACGGCAAGGCAGCTCAGGAAAGTGGTGAGCATCAGCAGCCAGGGCCCGTAGACCGGCAGGAGCGCGAGAACCCAGTCGGTCATTTCGCGGGCTCTTGCGCGGCAAGCGCGGGCAGGGCGCTGTCGAGGCGCTCGATCAGCGCGCCGACCGGCACGCCCTGTTTCGCGGCGATGCGTTCCAGCGTGGGCGGGCCGTGGTCGATGAACCCCGGGCCGACACCGTCGCCAAGCACCCCGTCGATCGCCTCGGGCGGCAGATGCCAGCTGCGCGCGATATAGCCGGGCGTCATCCAGGGTTCGGGCAGCTGGCGGTGATGCGCCGGGTTCGCCCAATAGACCGCGCGCACAACGATCCGCCCGCCGAAAAACGCCGCAAGCCCCACGGCGATGACGAAACCGATCAGCGCGACACGTTGTTCGGCCCAGAGGCGGCGCAGCAGGGTCATCCGAGCTCCTTCATCGCGCGGGTGATGCCCTCGAGGGTGAGCGGGAACATCCGCCCCTCGAAGGCCGTCTCGATCATCCCGATCGACTGGGTGTAGCCCCAGTGCCGCTCGGGCACCGGGTTGAGCCAGACGTGGTTCGGCCATTGCTCGCGCGCGCGGGCGAGCCAGAGCGCGCCCGGCTCCTCGTTCCAATGCTCGTTCGCGCCGCCCGCATGGCTGATCTCATAGGGCGACATCGAGGCGTCGCCGACGAAGAGGCATTTGTAATCGGGGCCGAAACGGTGCAGCACCTCCCAGGTCGGCGTCACCTCGTCCCAGCGGCGGCGGTTCGACTTCCACACCCCCTCGTAAAGGCAGTTGTGGAAATAGAAATGTTCGAGGTGCTTGAATTCGGCGCGCGCGGCGGAGAACAGCTCCTCGACGAGGCGGATATGCGCGTCCATCGAGCCGCCGATGTCGAGGAAAAGCACGAGCTTCACCGCGTTGCGCCGC
Source organism: Paenirhodobacter sp. (assembly GCF_050177655.1). Classification (NCBI taxonomy): domain Bacteria; kingdom Pseudomonadati; phylum Pseudomonadota; class Alphaproteobacteria; order Rhodobacterales; genus Paenirhodobacter; species Paenirhodobacter sp. Next base: position 48,770 of record NZ_JBFXGV010000012.1, on the reverse strand, counting down.
TCGGGCCGGGTCTTCACGTCGATATAGCCGGCCTCGGCGGAGGCGCGGATCGTGCCGGGCAGGTCGAGCTCTTCGGCGGCGCCGTGGCGCGCCCATTGGCGCAGCCGCTTCAGCGCCACCTTGATGTTGCGCGTGCCGAGCTCGACGGTGTCGTCGAGATCCTTGAATTCCCTTTTGTCCCAGACCTTTACGGCGCGTTGATGACGTGATTTGTCCTGCCCGATCCGGACCCCCTCGGGGTTGTAGCCATAGGCGCCAAAGGGCGAGGTGCCGGCGGTGCCGACCCATTTCGAGCCGCCCTGATGGCGTTCCTTCTGCTCGGCGAGGCGCTGTTTCAGCGTTTCCATCAGCTTCTCGAAGCCGCCCAAGGCCTCGATCTTCGCCTTTTCCTCGGGGCTGAGGTTGTTCTCGGCGAGCTTCTTCAGCCAGTCGCCGGGCAGGTCGAGCGCCTCGATCACCGCCTCGGGCGTCAGCGCCTCGAGCCCGGCGAAGGCCTGCGAAAAGGCGCGGTCGAACCGGTCGAGATGGCGTTCGTCCTTCACCATCGCGGCGCGGGCGAAATAATAGAACCCGTCCACGTCATAGGTGCAGAGCCCGGCGGCGAGCCCCTCGAGAAAGCCCAGATATTCGCGGGGGGAGACCGGGACGCCGGCGCGGCGCAGGGCGTCGAAGAAGGGCAGGAACATCGCCGCCCCCTCAGCCGAGCCGGTTCAGGGCGATGGTGAGGAACAGCCCGACGAGCCCGAGCGCGATGCCATGGGCCGCGGCATATTGCGCCCGGTCGAGCGCGTTGCCGCCGCGCTTTGCGGCGCGACGCTCGCCGATCACGGCGCCGATCACGATCCCGGCCAGAATATACATCGCGCCTCCCCGCCCGATCCGGCGGGGAGCCCCGCCGTCAGTTCACCCGCCGCTCGCCGGCGCGCGCCAGTGCGGCAACCTCCGCCGCACGCGCCCGCAGCGCCGCATCCGAGCCAAAGCCATAGCGCGCCCATTGCTCCGAGTCGAGCCGCGCGGCCTGCGCCTGGGCATGGTTGCCAAGCGTCTCATAGGCCTCGGCGCGGATCAGGTAGAGCGTCGCCATCAGCGCCGCGTTCTCCCCCTCGAGCGCGGGCGAGAGCGCCCGGTTCACCAGTGCGATCGCATCCTGCGCACGCCCCGCCGAGAGGGCGAAGGCGGCAAGCTGCATGTCGACATGGGCCGACTGGATGCCCGCGCCCGGGATCGTGCGATAGATCGCGCCGGCATTGGCAAAGGCGCGCAGCGCGGTGTCCGGGTCGTCCTTCACGCTGAGCCGGCCCAGCGCGAACCAGGCGAAGGCGGCGCGCGGCCCGTGCCAGCCCTGCGCGGCGGAGATCTGCACCGCCTGCATCGCCGCGCCCTTGCGCTGCGCCGTGCTCGCACGTGCGCCCAGCGCCTTTTCGATCGCGTTCACATAGGAGCGCGGCGTCGGGTTCTCCTGCCAGCTGCCGACGGCCCCGCCCGCTGGGTTGATCCGCGGATAGACCTGGCGCAGCGCGCTCATCACCTCGGGCGCGGACATGCCGGAATGAAGCTCGGGCGCATAGGTCGCCTTCAGCTGCATCATGTCGTAGCGCGTCAGCACCGCCTGGAAGTTGTCGTCGTTCCAGACCGATTCCGGCAGCCGGTAGAGGTCGTTCAGCGGCCCCAGCGCCTGCGAGATTTCCTCGTGCAGGCAGTCGCGCACCTCCTGCGGGGTGGCCTCGGCGGGGATGAAGACGCGCGCGGCGCTGCGCTGCGTCACCTGCGCCCAGTCGGCGCGGGCGTCGCGGCGATTGGCGCGGTAATCGTCCCAGCTCACCATGTTCGGCACCACGAAACAGGCGGCGTTCGGCACCTCGGCCTGCATCGCGCGCTTGGGCACGAATTCGACGGTGATCCGGTTCGCGTGGCCCGGCGCGGTGGTCACCGGCAACCCGGCCTCGCTGCCGAGCCGCGACACGAGCCGCGAAAGCTCCTGCGGGGCACTGGGTGGCACCGGCCCCTCGAGGCCGATCGAAACCGGCCCCTCGAAGCGGGTGAAGCGCGAGAGCGCGCGCCCCGATTCCAGCGAGAAGCTGAGTTCCATGAAGTCGCGGGCGAGCGCCGCATTCGAGGGCAGAACCCCCGAGCGCGGCACGGAGGTCGCCACACCGGCCGAAGGATCGGCGAGCGGCAGGTCGATCGCGGCGGAGGAGGCACGCGCCGTCGGCTCTTCCATCGGCGCGGAGGCGCAGGCGGCAAGTGCAGAGACGAGCGCGAACGCCGAAAGGCGCGCGACGAGAGGACGGCCCATCCGCACGGCATGCGGGGGCCGGGCGGTTTCCGCGGTGGCAGCCGCAGAAACCGCCCGAGGCGGCAGACATTTCACACGCATGGCAGTGCGTATCCCAGGTTGGTAGGGAAGCTTAGGCAGATTACCTTAACTTCGACCAGTAATTCTTTGAGTTGCAAAAAGATTTTTCTGTGGCGAATCCAGATATAGTGGCAGAATCAGGCCACGGACGCGCCTTATTGTTGACACAATTGGGGCCGCCGGGCCCGATTTGGCGCAGTTTCGGAAACGAAGCGTTGCGCAAAACCCGAATCACGGCGGCGTGACCCGGCGTGACGGAGACGCCCGTTTCCGAGGGCGAAACGACGCTTGGGTGACGAAGCGGCGAAAATATTTTGTCCGGGGATGGGCGCGGCCCGGCAAGCGCCCGATCCCCGGCGCAATTGGCCTCGTGGCGGGCCGTAATCCGCCGCGATTGCCCCATGATCGGGAAACGACGCCCCCGGGAGCGGGGCTCCCGGGGGCGCGATTGTTCCGAATCGGAAGTTTAAGGCTCAGCCGCGGGCGCGGCGCCGGCCCCGTCCGCCCCCGGCTGCGGCGGCCGCGGCGGAGGCCTCGGCGAAGCTCGCGCCCTCCTTCATCGCCTCGAGCACCTTGGCGAGGCGGATCCACTCCATGCTGTTGGCGTCGTGATCCATCAAGAGGTTGGCGGCGCGGATCGCCTCCATCTCCTGGTTGCGCACCGGGTTCATGATCGCGCTCGTCATCCCTGCGCCGATCGCCATCGGCAGGAAGGCGGCGTTGACGCCATGCCGGTTCGGCAGCCCGAAGGAGATGTTCGAGGCGCCGCAGGTGGTGTTCACGCCAAGCTCGCTGCGCAGCCGGTTCACCAGGGTGAAGACCTGCCGCCCGGCCGAGGCCATCGCGCCGACCGGCATCACCAGCGGATCGACGACGATGTCATGCGCGGGGATGCCGAAATCGGCGGCGCGCTCGACGATCTTCTTCGCCACGGCAAAACGCACGTCGGGGTCTTCCGAAATCCCGGTGTCGTCGTTCGAGATCGCCACCACCGGCACGTTGTATTTCTTCACGAGCGGCAGCACGCGTTCGAGCCGCTCCTCCTCGCCGGTGACCGAGTTGAGCAGCGGCCGGCCCTTGCAGGCGGCGAGCCCCGCCTCGAGCGCCGCGGGCACCGAGCTGTCGATGCAGAGCGGCACGTCGACCACCGCCTGCACCCGGGCGATGAGTTCCGCCATCAAGGGCGGCTCGACGAAATTGTTGTCGGCATAGCGCGGGTCTTCCGCCATCTTGTTCGAGAAGACGGCGCCCGAGTTGATGTCGAGCACGGTCGCCCCGCAGGCGACCTGTTCGAGCGCGTCGCGCTCGACGGTGGAGAAATCGCCCAGCTCCAGCTCCGCCGCGAGCTTCTTGCGCCCGGTCGGGTTGATGCGCTCGCCGATCACGCAGAAGGGCTCGTCAAAGCCGATGACGACGGTCTTGGATTGCGATTCGAGAACGGTCCGGGTCATGGCTCAGCCTTTCGTGTGATCCGCGATCCAGGTCGCGCTCGTCTTGATGCCCCCGAGGGGGAAGAAATGCACCGCCTCAATGCCGAAGCCGGGGTGGGCGGCCTTATGTGCGGCGAGCGCGGCGATGAGATCGGTCGGCTCGAAGGGCAAAAGCAGCTTCGTCACGTCCTTCGCGCGTTTCTGCAGCACCTTGAGCGAGGGGCCGACGCCGCAGGAGATCGCGAATTTCAAAAGCGTCTGCAGCTTCGCGGGCCCGGCGACGCCGATGTGGATCGGCAGCGCGATCCCCTCGGATGCCAGCCGGTCGGCCCAGGCGATGATCGGCGCGGGCTCGAAGGCGAACTGCGTGACGATCGCCATCGCCGCATCGGTGCGCTCGGAAAACGCCTGCTTGAGCCGCAGCGCCTCCATCACCGCGCGGTCGGAGCCGTCGGGGTCGATGTCGCGGTTGCCCTCGGGGTGGCCGGCGACATGGAGCCGCTCGAAGCCCGAAAAGACGCCGCTTTCCAGCATCTGCATCGCATTGTCGAGCTTGCCCGCCGGGGTCTTGACCCCACCGCCCAGAAGCAGCGCCTGCGTGACGCCGGCCTCGCCCTTGTAGCGCGCGACCCAGTCGCCGAGCTCGGCCGCGTCGCGGATGATGCGCGCGGGGAAATGCGGCATCGGCTCGAAGCCCTCCTCGCGCAGCCGGCGCGCGGTGGCGATCATGTCCTCGATCGGCGTGCCCTCGATATGGGCGATGTAGACGCGGGTGCCGGGCGGCAGGAGCGGGCGGAAATCCTCGATCGCGGCGGCGGTGCGCGGCATCACCTCGATCGAGACCCCCTCGAGAAAGGCGGTGACGACACCGTTCGTGGGCCTCTCGGCCTCGCGGCGGAAGTTCAGTAGCGCCATCTCACTCTCCGTCAGGGGCGGGGGCGTGATCCCATCCGCCGTTTGCGATCAATGCGGCGAGACGCGCCGCGTCGTAATCGGTAAGCACCCGGTCGAGTTCCGCCTGCGCCGCCTCGGCATCGCTGCCCGCGCGCAGCCCGATCACCACCTTGCGCCATTCGGCGAGATAGGCGTCGCTGTCCTGCGCGCCGATCTTCATCGCGCAGCGGTCGATCGCCTGCTCAAATCGCTCGGGCAGGGGCTTTTTCACCCCGCGCCGCCCCGATCCCGCGATGATCTGCGCCGGGATGTCGCGCCAGTAGACGATGGTGATCTCGGCCATGTGATTCCCTCCTGCATCAAGGCTACGCGCGGAAACGACCTGCCCGATGACGGATTTCGACACTCCGCGGAGGCCTTGCGACCTCGGGTCGGGTTGCCCCGGGCGCGGCCGGTCGCGCGCGACGCGGGCGGAGCCTCCGGCGGGAGTATTTCGACCAAGAAAAAACGGATTTCCTTTTCCTTGGCCCAAATACTCCGGGGGGAGCGGCAGCGGGGGGCGGCGCCCCCTTCCAGCGCCGGGGCCGGGGGCGGCGGCGGTGCGGCGGGATCGTGCCTTGAACCCGGCGCCCCCCCGCGCTACTTTGGGGATAACTTGAAATCGGAGGGCGTGTCTCATGGCGCCCAGGCGTCCCCGGTCTGCGGGCGCGTTCCCGAAAACGGTAGAGCCGACCGCGACCAAAACCGCCGAGAAGGGCGAGCTTTATGCTGCGCTCGATCTTGGCACCAACTCTTGCCGGATGCTGATCGCCCGGCCGAAAGGCGATCAGTTTCAGGTCGTGGACAGCTTTTCCAAGGCGGTCCAGCTGGGGCAGGGGCTTGAGGCCTCTGGCCGGTTGTCGCGCAGCTCGATGGCGCGCACGGTGCAGGCGCTGCAGATCTGCCGGCGCAAGATCGAACTGCATGGCGTGAAGCGCATGCGCCTCGTCGCGACCGAGGCCTGTCGGCGCGCGGGCAATGCGCGCGACTTCATCCGCTATGTCCGGCGCGAGACCGGGCTGCCGCTCGAGATCATCCCGGCGGAGGAGGAGGCGCGGCTTGCCGTGATCTCCTGCGCCTCGCTGGTCTCGCCCCGCACCGAACAGGCGCTGGTGGTCGACATCGGCGGCGGCTCGACCGAGCTCGTCTGGATCGACGTCACCGCGGTGCCGCCCGCCGACCGCGCCCGCGCGATCATGCGGCTCTCGAACGGCTTCCATCAGCCCGAGGGGCTGGAGCCGCAGGCGCGGGTGGTCGACTGGATCTCGGTGCCGCTTGGCGTCGCCACGCTCAAGGACCAGTTCGCCGATGTCGAGGACGACGCCGCGCGTTTCGCGCTGATGAGCTGGTTCTTCGAGGAAAAGCTCGCCGATTTCTCGCCCTACAGCTCGGGCTCGCCGCAGGCGGGGTTCCAGATCATCGGCACCTCGGGCACGGTGACGACGGTCGCCGCCTGTCATCTCGGGCTGAAGCGCTACGACCGCACCCGGGTCGACGGGCTCACCATGTCCTCGGGCCAGATCGACGCGGTGATCCGCTCCTTCCTCGCGCTCGGGCCGGACGGGCGGCGCGCCGATCCGCGCATCGGGCGCGACCGACACACACTCATCATGTCCGGCGCCGCGATCCTGCAGGCGCTGATGCGGGTCTGGCCGACCGACCGGATGTCGGTCGCCGACCGGGGCCTGCGCGAGGGGCTGCTTTATGCCCAGATGGCCGCCGATGGCGTGCTCGAAGAAATGCCGCCGATCTGAGGGGAACGCGATGACCAAGACACCGACCGGAAAGAACACCTCGGGCCGCGGCCAGCGCGATCTGCGGGTGCGGGTGAAGACCGCCAAGGGGCGCAAGCTGAGCTCGACGCTCTGGCTCGAACGGCAGCTGAACGACCCCTATGTCGTGCGCGCGAAGAAAGAGGGCTACCGCGGCCGCGCCGCCTACAAGATCATGGAGCTCGACGACAAGTTCCGCTTCCTCGTGCCCGGCGCGCGGGTGGTGGACCTTGGCTGTGCGCCCGGTGGCTGGTGCCAGGTCGCGGTGAAGCGGGTGAATGCGCTGGGCGAGAAATCGGGCAAGCGCGTCGGCACCGTGCTTGGCGTCGACCTGCAGGAGGTGGCGCCGATCGCGGGGGCCGAGATCCATGTGCTCGATTTTCTCGAGGACGACGCCGATCAGAAGGTGAAGGACTGGCTGGGCGGGCAGGCGGATGTGGTGATGTCGGACATGGCGGCGGCGGCCTCGGGCAACCAGCAGGTCGACCACCTCCGCATCATCACGCTCTGCGAACACGCGGCCTATTTCGCCTTCGACGTGCTTGAGGAGGGCGGCACTTTCGTCGCCAAGGTGCTCGCCGGCGGCGCCGAGCAGGGGCTGATGACCGTGCTCAAGAAGAATTTCGAGAAGGTGGTGAACATGAAGCCGCCGTCGAGCCGCAAGGACAGTTCCGAGAAATTCGTCGTCGCCACCGGCTTCCGCGGCAAGCGCCACGAAGAGGGGCAGGCACCGGCCGAGGAATGACGCGCCGGCGGTGAGCCGCGCCAGGCCGTCCGCGTCGGAGGGGTGAGATGAACGACACGATCTGGATGAGCGGGGCCCTGAGGGAAGCGCCCTTGCCTTTCGCGGTTGAGGATCGCGTCGTGCCCGCGCTGGAACGCGCGCACAACTCGCAAAAGCACATAAACGGCGTCCATCTCGACCCGGGCTTGCTGCCACAGCGGGCGATCAATCAGCCCTATCAGGTCGTGAGCAAGCTACCCCATGTGTTCTTGATTTCCGACTTTCTCTGTGTCAGCGAAAAGGTCGCCGCGGTCTTGCGGGACCACGACCTTGGGCAAGGCGGGCTGTATCCGATCGAGCTGATGCAGGTCGATGGGGTGACACCCTTTCCCGGCCCGTTCTGGGCGTTGAATTTCGGCGCCGAGAAACGGGTCTTGAACGATGCGGAAAGCCGCCAGCTGCGGAAAATCCCCTCGGGGCAGTATACGCCCACGCTGACAGTCAAGGCGGACGAGATCGCGCTGTTTCACGAGGCGATGAAAGGGGCGGACCTGTGGACGGATCCGCAACTGGTGCGGGTTTTCTTCCTCAGCCCCCGGCTCAAGGCGGCGCTGACCCGGGCGCGGCTCAATACGGCGTTTCGACTGCTGTCCTGTCGATTGATCTATCGCCACTAGCGGCTCTACGACCAAAGTCGTAGATTTGCACTGTCAGGGACCGTTGCGCTTGCCGACAGGGCGCTTATCCTGTTCACCCGATGCGTCGAAAAGAGGGGAGGCTTTCCGATGGCGTCTTTGCACAGCGCCCCGCCGCGCAACCATGCCGAGATCGTCCAGGCGGTCGTCGCCTCCCCGGCGGCGCTCGGTCGTGCCGGTTTCGCCGCAAGCTGGCGCCGTTCGCTCGTCCATCACAAGCTCGACCCCGGCAAGCCGCGCCCGCTCGAACGGCTCTCCACCCCCGAGATGCGCGCGCGCCGCGAATCCACCGGCCTGCTCGTCGAGATCGCGGGGCCGGTGCTCGACCGGCTCGCGCGCGCGGCCTGCGACGCGGGCTGCGCGGTGTTTCTCTCCGACGCGGAGGGCTGGGTGCTCGACGAGCGCATGCGCGACGGCGACAAGATCGACTTCCACGCCTCGAACCTCGCCGCCGGATCGGACTGGTCCGAGGGCGCCGAGGGCACGAACGGGATCGGCACCTGCCTCGCCGAGGGGCGCCCGGTCACCGTCTGGCGCGACCAGCATTTCCGCGCGACGAACACCGGGCTGACCTGCATGGGCGCGCCGGTCTATGGCGCGCTGGGCGAGCTCGCCGGGGTGATCGACGTCAGCTCCGCGCGCGCCGACATGACCGAGGGCTATGCGCGCCTCGTCGCGCTCACCGTGCAGGACGCCGCGCAGCGCATCGAATCCGATCTCTTCCGCGCCTCCTTCGAGGGCGCGCGGATCCTTTCGACCGGCTCGGGCGAAAGCGCGCCGCAGGGCGTGATGCTGCTCGCGCTCGACCGCGACGATCTGGTGATCGGCGCCACCCGCGCCGCGCGCCGCCATCTCGGCCTCGAGGATGGCCAGATCGGGCGGCTGCCGGCGAACGACCTTTTCGACGCCGGCCGCCGCGCCGGTCGCAGCGCCCTCGACGAGGCGCAGCGGGCGGAAATGGCCCGCGCCTTAGCGCGCACGGGGGGCAATGTCTCCGCCGCCGCGCGCGATCTCGGCATTGGCCGCGCCACCTTCTATCGCAAGGCGAAGGCGCTTGGTCTGACCGTCTGAACGGCGGTTCTCGGTATTGAAGCGGGAGGGGGGCGCCGCCCCCCGCGCTTTCGCGCTCCCCCCGGGATATTTCATCACTTTGGAACGGGAGGACTTCCAAAGTGGGAAAATATCCCGGGGTGAATTTGCCGCAGGCAAAGAGGGGCGGCGCCCCTGACCCGGCGGCAATGCTGCGGCTGCACCTGTCTCGGCCCTGAGACAGGTCGGCCATTCCCGCCGCGCAGCCCCGCTATGCAAGAGGGGTATGGCGGCGCAGTCTGAACCTATCGAAGGCCCCGCGCGGGCCGAGCTCATCCAGGGAGGAAAAGATGGCTACCGATATGTCCGCTGAGTTCAAGGGTGTGATGGTTTCGCCCTTCAAGACGCGCTACGACAACTTCATTGGCGGCAAGTTCGTGCCGCCGGTCAACGGCCGCTATTTCGACAACATCACCCCGATCTCGGGCGAGAAGGTCTGCGAAGTCGCCCGCTCCGACGCCGCCGACATCGAGCTCGCGCTCGACGCCGCGCATGCCGCGAAAGACGCCTGGGGCACCACCTCGGCCGCGCATCGCTCGAACGTGCTGCTCGCGATCGCCGACCGTCTCGAGGCCAACCTCGACCTGCTCGCCGCCGCCGAGACCTGGGACAACGGCAAGCCGATCCGCGAAACGACGGCCGCCGACATCCCGCTCTCGATCGACCACTTCCGTTACTTCGCCGGTGTCCTGCGTTCGCAGGAAGGTTCGATGTCGGAGATCGACAACGACACCGTCGCCTATCACTACCACGAGCCGCTCGGCGTCGTCGGCCAGATCATCCCGTGGAACTTCTCGATCCTGATGGCGGCGTGGAAGCTCGCCCCGGCGCTCGCCGCCGGCAACTGCATCGTGATGAAGCCCGCCGAGCAGACCCCGGCTGCGATCATGGTTCTGGCCGAGCTGATCCAGGACATCCTGCCCCCCGGCACGCTGAACATCGTCAACGGCATGGGCGCCGAGACCGGTGCGCCGCTCGCGAAATCGCCGCGCATCGCCAAGATCGCCTTCACCGGCTCGACCGCGACCGGGCGCAAGATCATGCAGGCCGCGACCGAGAACCTGATCCCGGTCACGCTCGAACTGGGCGGCAAGTCGCCGAACATCTTCTTCTCGGACGTGATGGCGAAGGATGACGCCTTCCTCGACAAGGCGGTCGAAGGCTTCGTTCTCTTCGCCTTCAACCAGGGCGAGGTCTGCACCTGCCCGTCGCGCGCGCTGATCCAGGAAGACATCTACGAGGCCTTCATCGAGCGCGCCATCGCCCGGGTGAAAGCGATCAAGCAGGGCGACCCGCGTCTGATGGAAACCATGGTCGGCGCCCAGGCGAGCCAGGAGCAGCAGGACAAGATCCTCTCCTACCTGCAGATCGGCAAGCAGGAAGGCGCGGAAGTGCTCTGCGGCGGTGACGCGGCGCGCTTCAACGGCGAGCTGGCGAACGGCTTCTACATCCAGCCGACGATCCTCAAGGGCCACAACAAGATGCGCGTGTTCCAGGAGGAAATCTTCGGGCCGGTCGTCTCGGTGACCACCTTCAAGGACGAGGAAGAGGCGCTGCATATCGCCAATGACACGATGTACGGCCTCGGCGCCGGCGTCTGGTCGCGCGACATCAACACCTGCTACCGCTTCGGCCGCCACATCCAGGCCGGGCGCGTCTGGGTCAACAACTACCACGCCTATCCGGCGCATGCGGCCTTCGGTGGCTACAAGCAGTCGGGTATCGGCCGCGAGACCCACAAGATGATGCTCGACCACTACCAGCAGACCAAGAACATGCTGGTCTCCTACAACCCGAACAAGCTGGGCTTCTTCTGATCCCTCCCCGCCCGGCTGGGGCCGCTCCGCAAGGGGCGGCCCGCTTTCGAGGCCGTCCCTCCGGGGGCGGCCTTTTCGTTCAAATGCAGCGGAATTGGTGAATCGCGTGAACGCAAGATTAGGGTTTTCGGCCTAGGCAGGGGAAAACTGCCGAGGTTTTGGATGAACATTCGCCGACAGATCCTGCTTCTTCCCGTCGTCGTGTCGCTGATCGCCTGCGCGCTGATGGCCTCGGGGTTGTTCTATCTCGAGACGGAGACGGACCACACCGTGCGCGCGCGCGAGCTTTCGATCGCGGAGGAACGACTGCGCGCCGCGCTTGGCGAGAAGGAGCAGGAGGCGCTCGACCGCGCCGAGCTGATCGCCTCGCTGCCCGCGGTGCAGGCGGCGGTGGCGGCGCAAGACGATGCCGCGCTCGAGGCGATCTTCGCGCCGGGCTGGAAGGATCTCTCCGCCGGCACCGGGATCGAGCAGCTGCAATTCCACATTCCGCCCGCCACCTCGCTGATCCGCATCCATAATCTGAAGAAACGCGGTGACGATCTGAGCGCGTTTCGCAAGACGGTGGTGGATGCCAATGCGAAGGGCGTCTCGATCAAGGCGCTCGAACGCGGGCGCGCGGGGATCGGGGCGCGCGGTGTCGCGGTGGTGAAATCGGGCGGCAAGCCGGTCGGTACGGTCGAGGTGGGCCTGACGATCGGGGCGCAGTTCCTCGAGGATCTGTCCCGTCGGACCGGCTACGATTTCGAATTCTACAGCATCCCCGACGCGACGACCGAGACTTTCGCGGAAAAGGACGCCGGCCCCACGCGCCAGGCGGCGAGTTTCGAGGGCGCGCCGCTGCTCGATGCGGCGACGCTCGCCGCGGTGCAGGGGGGCGAAAGCCGGGATCTGAGCGCCGAGATCGACGGCGGCAATCACATGGCGCGGGCGATCGGGGTGACCGATTACACCGGCGCGGTCGCGGGGATCTTCACCGTGGCGGCGCCGACGGCGATCTATGATGCGCTGAACGTGACCGGGCGCTGGATCTCGATCGGCGTGACCGCGCTTTCGCTCCTGGTCGCCGCGATCCTGGCGCTGGTCTTCGGGCGCTCGATCGTGGCGCAGATCTCCGCGCTGGCGCGGCGCACGGCGGCGCTCGCCGAGGGCGATACCGGCGCACCGATCGAGGGGATCGAGCGGCGCGATGCGATCGGCGAGATGGCGCGCGCGCTACAGGTCTTCGAGCGCAACCTGATCGAGCGGGCGCAGATGCAGGAGGCGCTGCAGGCCGAGGAGAAAACCGTGCGGCGCGCCGAGGCGGCGCGGCTGGCGCAGGAGCAGGAGGCGCGCGAGACCCGCGCGGCGGCGGAGCATCTGGCCGAGACCGAGCGCACCCGGGCCGCGGAGGCGATGCAGGCCGCCGAGGCGCATCGGGCCGAGCTTGCCCGCGCCCAGCTCGCCGATCAGGAGCGCATCGTCGCGGCTCTGGCCCGCGGGCTCGAGGCGCTCTCGCTCGGCGATCTCTCCTGCAGTCTCGACGAGGAATTGCCCGGCGAATATGACGCGCTGCGACTGCATTTCAACGAGGCGGTGACGCAACTCTCCGAAGCGCTACGCAAGATCGAAAGCAGCGCGGCGCGGGTGGATTCGGAGGCGGGCGACATCGCGCAGTCGAGTGCCGCGCTCGCCCAGAACACCGAACGCAACGCCGCCACGCTGGAGCAAACCGCGGCCGCGCTGAACGAGCTCACCGAATCGGTGCGATCGGCCGCGACGGGGGCGAAGGCCGCGCGCGATCTCGCTTCGGTGGCGCGCGGCAATGCGGAAAGCGGCGTCGATGTCGTGCAGGAGGCGGTGGCCGCGATGGCGCAGATCGAGACCTCCTCGCAGGCGATCACGCGGATCACCTCGGTGATCGACGACATCGCCTTCCAGACCAATCTGCTCGCGCTGAACGCCGGCGTCGAGGCCGCCCGCGCGGGCGAGGCGGGGCGCGGCTTCGCCGTCGTCGCCTCGGAAGTGCGCGCGCTCGCGCAGCGGTCATCCGAGGCGGCGAAGGAGATTTCCGAACTTATCGCGACCTCGACGACGCAGGTCCAGAGCGGTGTCCATCTGGTGGGGGAGACGGGATCGGCGCTTGGCCGGATCGTGACCTCGGTGCGCGACATCTTCGCGCGGGTGGGGGAGATCGCGACCTCGGCCGACGAACAGGCGAGCGCGATCACCGAGATCAGCTCGGCGGTGAACCAGCTCGATCAGACCACCCAGCACACGGCGGAAATGTCCGATAACGCCGCGGCCTCGGGCAAGTCGCTCGCGCGGGAAGGGACGGAGCTGATCCAGACCGTCCGGCAGTTCCGTCTCGATGCGGCGGCGCCTGCCGCGGAGGAGCCGGGCGCGCAATTCGCAGCGGAATGAGGTCGCGCTCCGCGGTTAGCCAAAGCGCCGCTGCCGGGGGGCAAGATCCGCCGGCAGCGGCCTCAGATCAGCGGCTCACAGCGTGATGCGGAAACGCGCGAACCCGTCCGGCCCGTCGCCGGCCGGCTCGATCGCAAGGCCGCGCGCGCGGATGTCGTCGAGATAGGCCGCTGCTTTCGGCCCGGTGTCGTAGAGCACGTTCGCCCCGGCCACCGGCGCGAAGCCCCAGTTCGCATCCGCCTCGGGCGCGACCGTGCCCTTCTCGTGAATGTAGCGCACGATCACGTCGCGGTTCGTGTCCGGCGCCTGCAGGATCACCGTCGAGCCATCCGCGCCCGGGAAATGCCCGCCGCCCGAGGCCCGGTAATTGTTCGTCGCGACGACGAATTCCTGAGCCTCGTCAATGGGTTTCCCGTCGAAGTTCAGATCGGTGATGCGATGTGCTTCGGGCGCGACCACCTTGCCCTCGTCGTCGTAGCGTGCGGGCTGGGTCAGGTCGATGCGATAGGTGACCCCGTCGATCGTGTCGAAATTGTAGGAGGGGAAGTCGGGGTTCAAGAGCAGCTGATCCGCCTCGCCCGGCACGATCCGGTTGAACATCCCCGCCGAGCGTTCGAGCCATTCGCGCACCTGGGCGCCGGTGATCCTCACCGCCTGGATCGTGTTCGGATAGAGGTAGAGATCGGCGACATTCTTGATCGCGACTGGCCCCGCCGGCACGTCGGTGTAATAGTCCGGGCCGCCGCGGCCGCCCGCCTTGAACGGCGCCGCCGCGGAAAGGATCGGCAGCCCCTCGTGCTCCGTGCCCTCGAGCTGATCGGCGACATACCAGATCTGGGCGCGCGACACGATCTGCACCGAGGGGTCGTCGGCCACGAGCGCGAAATAGGAATAGAGCGGCGCATCGGTCTTGCCGACCTCGGCGCGGATATAGGCGAGCGTCGCCTGATGCGCCTCGGCGGTGGCCTCGATCGCGGGGGCGAAATCCGTGCTGAGCGCCACGACCTTCTTCTCCGGCGTGCGCTCGTAGATCGGCTTCACCGAGCTTTCCGATCCGGCGATCCGCCAGCTGCCGCCCTCGCGCTCGAGCATGAGGTCGATCAGCCCCATATGCGAGCCCCAGAACCCCGCCATCACCACCGGCTTGCCGTTGATCCGCCCGCTTTCCATGTCGAAGCCCGCGCCGGAATAATCCTTCGACGGCCAGACCTTGTGCTGATGCCCGGTGATCAGCGCGTCGATCCCCTCGATCGCGGCGAGGTGGAAGGCGGCGTTTTCCATCATCGGGCTTTCCGGGCTCGCGTCGATGCCGGTATGGGCGAGGGCGAGCACCAGATCGACGCCTTCCTCGCGCATCTGCGGCACCCAGGCGCGCGCCGCCTCGAGGATGTCGCGGCTCTGGAACGACCCTTCCAGATGCGCGCGGTCCCATTGCAGGATCTGCGGCGGCACGAATCCGATCACGCCGAGCTTGAGCGGATGGCTTTCGCCCGCGCCGTCGGTCACCAGCGTCTCGAGCACGACATAGGGCGGCGCGAAAAGATCGTCCTCGAGCGGCGTCGCGCCGAGTTTCTTCGCGAAATTCGCGCAGACGATCGGGAAATTCGCCCCCGCATTGACGTTTTCCAGGAATTCGATGCCGTAGTTGAACTCGTGATTGCCGAGCGTGCCGGCGGCATAGGGCAGGGTGTTCATCCCCGCGATCACCGGATGCAGATCGCCCGCCTTCATCCCCTTCGAATAGGCGATCCAGTCGCCCATCGGATTGCCCTGCAGATAGTCGCCATTGTCGAAGAGCAGGCTGTTCGCCGCCTCCGCGCGTACCGCCTCGATCAGCGTCGCGGTGCGGGCGAGGCCGACGGTGTCGACCGGCTTGTCGGCGTAATAGTCATAGGGCTGGACGTGGCAATGCAGATCCGTCGTCGCGATCAGCCGCAGATGCGCCTGACCGGCCTGGGCGCGCGCCGAGAACGGATGCAGCATCACCAGCCCGCCAAGTGCGGAACCGGTGAGCAGGAAATGGCGGCGGGAAAGATCGGTCATGGAAACCCCCTCGGATGGACCCGCTCTTTATCGAACGGTCAAATGACGGGGACATGACGCCGGAGCGCGGCGCCGGGTGCAAGCCCTTTCGCGCGCGCCGGCGGCGATCGGCCGATCGCCGCGCCCGGAGGTCGCGCGAAAGGCCTCAGCCGGCCTTGGAATATTTGGCCTTTTTCAAAGTCTTGGCGTGGTTCGTGATCCAGTCCATCGCGGCGAGCAGCACGCCCGAGACGACGAAGACGAGGTGGATCGTCACCATCCAGCGGATCTTGTCGTCGCTATAGGCCGAGAGGTTCATGAAGACCTTGAGCAGGTGGATCCCCGAGATCGCGACGATCGAGGCGACGAGCTTCAGCTTCAGCGCCGAGAAATCGACCTCGTCCTGCCAGTCGGGGCGATCCTCATGCCCGTTGGTGTTCATCTTCGAGACGAAATTCTCGTAGCCCGAGAAGATCACGATCACCAGGAGATTGGCGGCGAGGCTGAGGTCGATCAGCGCGAGCGCGCCCATCACCGCCTCGTCGACGCCGATCCCGGGCAGCGCGAGGGCGAAATGCCAGAGCTCGACCAGAAAGGCCCAGAGCAGGATCGCCAGCGCGCCGACGAGGCCGAGATACATCGGCGCCATCAGCCAGCGGCTGGCGAAGAGAACGCGTTCGATCGCTTTTTCCATCGGACCCTCATGTCGCAGTCGCAGCAGTTCCTGCTGCATAGCGGCAGGGGCCCGCCCGGCCAAGAGATTCGGCTCAGCCCGCGCGGCGGAACTGCGACGGGGTCTTGCCGGTCTTGCCGTGGAAGGCGCGGGTGAAATAATTCGCGCTGGTGAAGCCGAGCGCCGCGGAGATCTGTTTCACCGGCAGCGCGGTTTCGCTCAGCAGCCGGCGCGCCTCGTAGAGGCGGCGGTCCTGCAGCAGATCGGAGGCGGGGCGGCCGCAGGTGGCGCGGCAGGCGCGGGTCAGATGCGTCGGCGTCACGCCAAGCTCGGCGGCGAATTCCGCCACCCCGGCGCCCGAGCGGAAATCGCGTTCGAGCAGCGCGGAATAGCCCGCGACGAGGCGCTGCGCGGCATCGCGGCGCTTGATCTCCTCGGGATGGGCGGCGGTCTGCCGTTCGAGCCAGACGCCGAGCAGGCCAAGATGGTGGCGCGCGGCGCGGTCCGATCCGGGGCGGTCGCTTTCCAGTTCGCGGCTCACCGCCTCGAGGATGCCCGAAAGCTCCGCCTGCGAGGGATTGTCGCGCACCCGCAGATGCAGCGGCGCCTCGGGCAGGGTGACGTCGGAGCCGCGGCCGAAGAAGAGCGCGAGCCCGTGGGTCTGCGGGCCGACCTCGAAACCGTGCATCACGCCCGGCGGGATCAGCACCGCGTTATGCGCGCCATAACCGCGCGTCACGCCGCCCACGGTGATCCGGCCCTGACCGCGGGTGAACCACAAAAGGCAGGGTTCGGAGAGCGCCCGCATCGCCTCGACCCGCCAGCGACCGCCCTGCGCGAGGCGCTGGATCGCGACGACGCGCGGCGTGCCGGGCGGCTCGGGCAGCAGCGCGGCGCGCGGCTTCGGGCCGGCCTTGGGCTGATCGGCGGCCTCGGCCTTCGGCTTGGCGAATTGCGAGAGCGGCGGGGCGCTGAAGAGTTTCACTGGGGTGTTCCGGGTTGCGAAAGTCGCGTGAAGAATAAGCGCGAAGTCCTTAATCTCCAACCGTAATTTCCGATTGCGGCGGGCTGTTGCCGGCCCGCCTCAGCCTCGCAGGATCTTGTGCCAGCCGCCCATGCGGCCACGAAACCAGGTGCGCTGGCGCTTGGCATATTGACGCGAGGCGGCCTGGGCGCGCCGGGTCGCCGTGGCGAGATCGGTCTCGCCGCGCAGATGCGCGACGAGTTCCGGCGCGCCGATCGCCTTCGCCCAGAGCGCCCCCGATTCCCAGAAGGGCAGCACCGCGCGGACCTCCTCGAGCGCGCCCTCGGCGAGCATCAGATCGAAGCGGCGGTCGATCCGTTCCGCAAGCCAGTCGCGGTCGGCCTCGATCACGAGCGGCGTCGCCTCGGAGAGCGGCAGGAGCGGCGGCGGCGTGTCGTCCTGCCAGGCGGCGAGGCCACGGCCGGTGGCGCGCATCACCTCCCAGGCGCGCTGCACCCGCATCGGGTTCAGCGCGTCGACACGGGCGGCGGTGACCGGGTCGAGCTCGGCAAACATGCCCGCGTGCCCCTCGGCCGCGCGCCGCGCATCGGCCTCGGCGCGGATGTCGGGCGGCGTCGCGGGGATCTCGGCCAGTCCCTCGGTCAGCGCGGTGAGGTAAAGCCCGGTGCCGCCGACCACGATCGGGCGCGGCCCGCCCGCGCGCCAGTCGGAAAGGATCGCGGCGATCTCGCGCAGCCAGGCGCCGACGGAATAGTCCGCGCCGGGGGCGAGGTGGCCATAAAGCCGGTGCGGGGCGAGGCGCTCTTCCCCGGGCGCGGGGCGCGCCGACAAAAGCCGCCAGCAGGACCACACCTGAAGCGCATCGGCATTGACCACGACGCCCCCGGATTCTCGCGCGATTTCAAGGGCCAGCGCCGATTTCCCGCTGGCCGTGGGGCCGGCGATCAGCACCGGGCGGCGGGCGTCGGTCTCGGGCATTTCGGGGGGCTTTGGCATCGGGAACGGGTCGGGCATCTGGTCGCGGGAGGCGGGGGCGCGGAAAGGCGCTGTTGAACCCGCCCGCCATTTGCGACATTTTGCGCGCGGAACACAACCGAAATGAGGAACCCGGGATGAGTGCAGAGGCCGAGCCGACTGTGAAATACAAACGTGTGCTTCTGAAGATCTCGGGCGAAGCGCTGATGGGGGATCAGGGCTACGGGCTGCATCCGCCGACCGTGGCGCGGATCGCGCGCGAGGTGAAATCGGTGCATGATCTCGGCGTGGAGATCTGCATGGTGATCGGCGGCGGCAATATCTTCCGCGGGCTTGCCGGCTCGGCGCAGGGGATGGAGCGCACGACGGCCGATTACATGGGGATGCTCGCGACGGTGATGAACGCGCTTGGCATGCAGGCGCAGCTCGAGGCGCTCGGCATCCACACGAGGGTGATCTCGGCGATTCCGATGGACCAGGTCTGCGAGCCCTATATCCGTCGCCGTGCGGTGCGCCACCTGGAAAAGAAGCGGATCTGCATCTTCGCCGCGGGCACCGGCAACCCCTATTTCACCACCGACACCGCGGCGACGCTGCGCGCGAACGAGATGAACTGCGAGGCGATCTTCAAGGGCACCAAGGTCGACGGCGTCTATGACAAGGATCCGAAGAAGCACGCCGACGCCAAGCGCTACGATACCGTCAGCTATGACGAGGTGCTGCAGAAGAACCTCGGCGTGATGGATGCCTCCGCCATCGCGCTTGCCCGCGACAACGACCTGCCGATCATCGTCTTCTCGCTCGACGAGCCGGGCGGCTTCCGCGGCATCCTCGCGGGGCAGGGCACCTACACGACCGTGCGCGGCTGAACCGCCGCCGGCGGTCGGGCGCAAATACGCCGGGGCCTCGGGGGGTGATCCCGAAAGCCCTACCCAAGGCCGCCCGGGGCGGCTAAAGAGAGACAGACTTCAAGATCCGGGGGATAACCCATGTCCGACGACATCGAAATCGACACCGACGACCTCGAACGCCGCATGGAGGGGGCGATGGCCTCGCTCAAGCATGAATTCGGCACGCTGCGCACCGGGCGCGCCTCGGCCAGCATGGTCGAGCCGATCATGGTCGACTCCTATGGCTCGCTGGTGCCGATCAACCAGGTCGGCACGATCAACGTGCCCGAACCGCGGATGGTCACCGTGAACGTCTGGGACAAGGGCATGATCAACAAGGTCGAAAAGGCGATCCGCGAGTCGGGCCTCGGCATCAACCCGCAGACCAACGGGCCGATCATCATGCTGCCGATCCCGGAGCTGAACGAGGAGCGCCGCAAGGAGCTCACCAAGGTCGCCGCGCAATATGCCGAACACGCCCGCGTCGCCGTGCGCAACGTGCGCCGCGACGGCATGGACCAGATCAAGAAGGCCAAGGGCGCCGGCATGTCGGAAGACGACGTGAAGTTCTGGGAGGCCGAGGTCGAGGAGCTGACGAAGAAGCATATCGCCCTCGTCGACAAGGCGCTCGAAGCCAAGCAGGCGGAGATCATGCAGGTCTGACCTGCGCCAACCTGCGAAGGGGGCCCCGATGGCCGCGACCGAGCCGAAGCCCGCGACGGATACCACCGATTACGGGGTGGGCCATGTCGCGATCATCATGGATGGCAACGGCCGTTGGGCGAAGAACCGCGGCTGGCCGCGGCTCGTCGGCCATCGCAAGGGCGCCGAGCGCGTCAAGGAGATCGTGCGCGCCTGCCCCGATCTCGGCGTGCGCTGGCTTACCGTCTATGCTTTCTCGACCGAGAACTGGAAGCGCTCGACCGAAGAAGTCCTTGGTCTCATGGGGATTTTTGCGCGCTACATCCAGCGCGAGGCCGACGGGCTCTCGGCCGAGGGGGTGCGGATGCGCTTCATCGGCGAGCGCTCGCGGCTTGACCCCAAGCTGCAGAACCTGATGGCGGGGATCGAGGCGCGCACCGCGGGCAACACCCGGCTCAATCTGACGGTCGCGATCAATTACGGCGGGCGCGACGAGATCACCCGCGCTGCCGCGCAGATCGCGCGCGAGGTGGCCGAGGGGCGGCTTGCGCTCGAGGCGATCGACGAGGCGGCGCTTTCGGCGCGGCTCGACACCGCCGATCTGCCCGACCCGGATCTGGTGATCCGCACCTCGGGCGAGACGCGGACCTCGAACTTCCTGCCCTGGCAGGCGGCCTATGCCGAATACGAATTCACCCCCACGCTCTGGCCCGATTTCACGCCCCAGGTTCTGGCCGGCATTCTCGAGCGCTTCGGCGCGCGCGAACGCCGCTTCGGCGGGGTGAAGGGATGAGCGATCCGAAGCCCGTTTCCGCCGGCGCGCGCTGGGGCGATCTGAAGGCGCGGGTGCTCTCGGGCCTCGCGATGGTGGCGGTCGGCGCGCTGACGATCTGGCTTGGCGGCAAGGCCTTCGGCGCGCTTGCGGTGCTCGTCTGCGCGCTGATGATCTGGGAACTCGCGACGATGACCGAGCCCGAGGGCACGCCGCGGGGGCAGGCCGGCGGGCTCGCCGCGCTGGCCGCGGCGCTGATCGTCTTCGTGCTGTTCCAGCCGGGCGCGATGACGCGCTGGATGCTGCTCATTCCGGTCGTGGTCGGTACCCTGATGCCGCGGCGCGACCGCTGGGTTTTCGCCGCCTATGCCTTCGCGGTGATGGCGGCGAGCTACGGGCTGATCCAGCTGCGCAACACCTCCGGGGCGATGGTGATCCTCTGGATCGTGACGATCGTGGTGATCTCCGACGTCGCGGGCTATTTCGCGGGGCGGATGATCGGCGGGCCGAAGTTCTGGCCGAAGGTCTCGCCGAAGAAGACCTGGTCGGGCACCGTCGCGGGCTGGATCGGCGCGGTGCTGGTCGGCGCGCTTTTCGCGTCGCTCGGCTGGGGCGGCTGGGCGCTTGTCTGGCTGTCGCCGCTGCTGGCCTTCGCCGGGCAGATGGGAGACATCGCCGAAAGCGCGATCAAGCGGCGGACGGGGGTGAAGGACAGCTCCAACCTGATCCCGGGCCATGGCGGGGTGCTCGACCGGTTCGATGCGCTGATCGGCGGCGTGCTCTTCCTGCTCGTGGTGATGCAATTCATGCGGCTGCCCTTCGGCGGGATGTGACCGAGGGATAGGATGATGCGACGGATTTCTGTTTTCGGATCGACGGGGTCGATCGGGGTGAACACGCTCGACCTGATCGCGCGGCGCCCGGGTGAATTCCAGGTGGTGGCGCTTTCGGGCGGGCGCAATGTCGATTTGCTGGCCTCCCAGGCCCGGGCGTTGCGCGCCGAGGTGGCGGTGACCGCCCATGAAGAGTGCCTGCCCGCGCTGCGCGCCGCGCTGCACGGATCGGAGATCGAGGCGGCGGCGGGCAAGGCGGCGCTGATCGAGGCCGCCGGGCGCCCGGCCGACTGGATCATGTCGGCGATCGTCGGCGTCGCAGGGCTCGCGCCGGGCTTTGCCGCGCTGAAACAGGGCACGACGCTGGCGCTCGCGAACAAGGAAAGCCTCGTCGCCGCGGGGCCGCTTCTGCTGGCCGAGGCGGCGCGTCACGGCGCACGCATCCTGCCCGTCGACAGCGAGCATTCCGCGGTCTTCCAGGCGCTCACCGGCGAGCGGATGGAAGAGGTCGAGCGCGTCATCATCACCGCCTCGGGCGGCGCCTTCCGCGACTGGCCCTATGAGCGGCTGAAGGGGGCGACGGTGGCCGAGGCCTCCTGCCATCCGAACTGGGCGATGGGGCAGCGGATCACGATCGATTCGGCCTCGATGTTCAACAAGGCGCTCGAACTCATTGAAACGAAGGAATTCTTCGGTTTCGCACCGGAGCAGATCGAGGTTCTGGTCCACCCCGAAAGCCTCGTGCATGCGCTGGTCGGGTTCCGCGACGGGGCGCTGATGGCGCATCTGGGCGCGCCCGACATGCGCCATGCGATCGGCTATGCGCTGAACTGGCCCGCGCGGCGCGATCTGCCGGTCGAGCGGCTCGATCTGGCGAAGATCGGCCAGCTCAGCTTCCGCGCCCCCGACGAGACGCGCTTTCCCGCGCTGCGCCTTGCGCGCGAGGTGATGGCGACGGGCGGCACCGCCGGCGCCGCCTTCAACGCCGCCAAGGAGATCGCGCTCGACGGGTTCATCGGCGGCCAGATCGGATTTCTGGCGATGGCGGAGCTGGTCGAGGCGGTGCTCGCGCAGATGTCAGCGCGGCAGGGCCTTGGAAATGACGCGCGCAGCCTCGATAACGTCATGGGCACCGATGCCGAGGCGCGTGCCCTCGCGCGTGAGATGATTGCGACCGGAAGGATCTGACCCTTGGATTTCATGCCCGACTTCGGCAATGCGCTTTATACGATCGTGGCCTTCGTCGTCGCGCTTTCGATCATCGTGACCGTGCATGAATACGGCCATTACATCATCGGCCGGCTTTCGGGCATCAAGGCCGAGGCCTTCTCGATCGGCTTCGGGCCGAAGCTGATCTCGCATACCGACAGGCGCGGCACGGTCTGGAAGATCTCGGCGATCCCGCTCGGCGGTTACGTCAAGTTCCTCGGCGATGCCAATGCCGCCTCGGCGGGGGTGGACGAGGCGGCGATGTCGGGGCTCAGCGCCGAGGAGCGGCGCCACACGATGCACGGCGCGCCGCTCTGGGCGCGCGCGGCGACGGTGGCGGCCGGGCCGATCTTCAACTTCATCCTCTCGATCGCGATCTTCGCCGGTGTGATGATGTGGTCGGGCACGGCGATCGACGAACCCACCGTGGGCACCGTCGTCGAGCTTCCCGGCGGCGCAGGCGATCTGCGCCCGGGCGACCGGCTGATCGCCGTCGCGGGCCGTCCCGCCGCGACCTATCCCGAGATCGAGGACGCGGTGGCAAAGCTGCCCTCGCAGCCGACGCTCGACTGGCGCGTCGCGCGCGACGGGCAGGAGATCGACGTCACCGGCCCGCAGCTTTTCCCGCCGCGGCTCGCCGGCGTCGCGCCGCAATCGGCCGCCTATGACGCCGGGCTCGGCGCGGGCGACGTGGTGACCGCGATCGACGGCGCGCCGATCTGGACCTTCGCCGATCTGCAGGACCGGGTGAAGGCCGCCGATGGCAAGCCGCTCGATCTGAGCATCTGGCGCCCGGCCAAGACGGGCGCGGAAACGCTCGACGTCACGCTGACGCCGCGGCGCACCGACATCCCGACCGCCACCGGCGGCTTTGAGACGCGCTGGCTGATCGGCGCCACCGGCTCCTTCGTCTTCGAACCCGAGACCCGGATGACCACGCCGCTCGAGGCGGTCACCGGCGGCGCGCGCCAGACCTGGGCGATCGTCAGCTCCTCGGTCTCGGCGCTGACGCACATGA
This sequence comes from Paenirhodobacter sp., assembly GCF_050177655.1. NCBI lineage: Bacteria > Pseudomonadati > Pseudomonadota > Alphaproteobacteria > Rhodobacterales > Paenirhodobacter > Paenirhodobacter sp. Next base: position 25,532 of record NZ_JBFXGV010000012.1, on the reverse strand, counting down.
TCTCGGGCAAGATCTCCTCGTGCAACCTGCGCGGCGCGATCGGCATCGCCGAGGGCTCGGCGGCGGCGGCGAAGGGCGGCATCGACGATTTCATCTGGTTCATCGCCGTACTCTCGACCGCGGTCGGCTTCCTCAACCTGTTCCCGATCCCGGTGCTCGACGGCGGGCATCTGATGTTCCACCTCTACGAGGGGATCACCGGCAAGCCGCCGTCGGATGCGGTGATGAATTTCCTGATGGCGATCGGGCTGACGCTGGTGCTCTCGATGATGATCTTCGGGCTCTGGAACGATCTGACCTGCTGAGCGCAGCCCGGGAAGGGGCCGCGGGGCAGGGCGCTTTGCGGCATTTGCCTAAATTGCGCCTTATTTCATCCTAATTCGGCCACAAAAGCCGGATACACCCTGCTCTGCGCGGAGGGAGTCTTTCCCGCGCAGAGTGCAGGAGGGTGAAATGCAGATGGTTCTCACGGAAGGCTACCGCGGGCTTGGTCTGGTGCTCGATCTCACCCTCGACCGCGTTCTCGTGCCGGCGGCGATCGTCGTCGCGCTGGTCGGGGCCGCGCTGATCGGGGTGCAGCTGAGCGACATGCTCTCCCCCGCCACCTCGCTGCCCTATCAGCTCTGAGCGGAAAGGCGCCGATCCGGCGCCTGTGCCGCGCTGAAAACGGGCGCGAAACGCGCCGCAAAGCCGCCCCGCGCGCCCTGCGCCGGGCGGTTTCGCAACAACGGCGCCCGGCGCTCGAAAAACCCCGCCTGCGGTTTTGACAAGCCCCGCCTTTCTCGCTAGTCACGTCTGGAAAGACCAGAATGCCATCCGGCAGGGAGAGGGCGATGACGATCCGGCTGCACGACGCTCACAAGCGGGCGAAAACCCGCGCCACGGCGCTGCTTGCGACGACTTTCCTTGCATTCGCGGTGCCCAGCGTGATGCTGCCGGCGCAGGCCTATGCGCAGAGCTATCGCTTCACCCAGGTGAAGATCGAGGGCAACGACCGGATCGAACCGCAGACGATCCTCACCTATGCCGGAATCGGCAAGGGGCAGGAGGTTTCGGCCGGGGCGCTGAACGACGCCTATCAGCGGCTGCAGGGCTCGGGCCTGTTCGAAAGCGTCGACATCGTGCCGCAGGGCTCGACCCTGGTGATCAAGGTCGTCGAATTCCCCACCGTCAACGTGGTGGATTTCGAGGGCAACAAGATGCTCAAGGACGCCAAGCTCGCCCCGCTGGTGAAGACCCAGCCGCGCAAGGTCTATTCGCCGGCGATGGTCGAGGCCGACGCCCGCTCGATCGCCACGGGCTATGCCCAGGCCGGCCGCCTCGCGGTGCGCGTCGATCCGAAGGTGATCAAGCGCGACGGCAACCGTGTCGACGTCGTCTTCGAGATCCAGGAAGGCAAGAATTCCGAGGTCGAGCGCCTCACCTTCACCGGCAACCGCGCCTATTCCGACCGCCGTCTGCGCGACGTGCTGCAGACGAAGCAGGCCGGCATCCTGCACCGGCTGATCCAGCGCGACACTTTCGTGCCCGACCGGATCGCGATGGACCGCCAGCTGCTCACCGATTTCTACCGCTCGCGCGGTTACCCCGACGTGCAGGTCACCGGCGTCTCCTCCGAGATGACGCGCGACCGCCAGGGCTTCTTCATGACCTTCAACATCCACGAAGGTCAGCAATACAAGTTCGGCAAGATCACCACGGTTTCCGAAGTGCCCGGCCTCGACGCCGCCGAATTCGAGAAGCTCGCCAAGATCCGCCCCGGCGTGATCTATTCGCCCAATGCGATCGACCTCGCGGTGACGCGGATGGAAGAGGTCGCGCTGCGCAAGGGCGTGAACTTCGTGCGCGTCGATCCGCGCGTCACCCGCGACGAGCGGACCCAGACGCTGAACGTCGAATTCGCCCTCGTGAAAGGGCCGCGGATCTTCGTCGAGCGGATCGACATCGAGGGCAACACCACCACGCTCGACTCTGTGATCCGGCGCGAGTTCCGCACCGTCGAAGGCGACCCCTTCAACGCGCGCGAGATCAAGAACTCGGCCGAACGCATCCGCGCGCTCGGCTTCTTCTCGAAGGCGGACGTGAACGCGCGCCCGGGCACCGCGGCCGACCAGATGATCGTCGACGTGAACGTCGAGGAACAGCCCACCGGCTCGCTCAGCTTCGGCGCGAGCTACGGCGCCGCTTCGGGCTTCGGCATCAACGTGTCCTTCGACGAGCAGAACTTCCTTGGCCGCGGCCAGTATCTGGGGGTGTCGATCGGCACCACCTCGAGCAACCAGGACAGCTCGATCGACTTCATCGAGCCCTATCTGCTCGGGCGCGATCTGAAGTTCCGCTACCACATGTGGTATAATACCTCCGAAGACGACAATGCGGATTATTCCACGCGGATGCAGGGGCTTTCGCCCTCGATCGAGTTCCCGCTGGGCGAGAATTCGCGTTTCGAGCTGCGCTATACCTATGCGCGCAACAAGCTTTACGGCGTGACGGCCTACGGCACCAACGACAACGATACGCCCTCGGACACCTCCGACGACTATCTCGAGGGCTCCTCGCCGATCCTGAGCCGCGAAGAGGGGGAGCGTGACACCTCCGCCTTTGGCTACACCTATACCTGGGATACCCGCCGGACCGGGATCGACCCGCGCTATGGCTATACTTTCCGGTTCTCGCAGGATCTCGCGGGCTTCGGCGGCGATGTCGAAAGCCTGAAGACCACGGCGCTGCTGCGCGCCGAGCGCAAGATCTGGAACGAGGAAGTCACCCTGCGTGCCGAACTCGAGGGTGGCGCGGTCGTGGCCCGGGGCGGCACCGATCTGACCGTGCTCGACCGGTTCACCGGCTACAATGTCGTGCGCGGCTTCGAGCCGAACGGCTGGGGCCCGCGCGATACCGGCGCGCCGAACAAGGATGCGCTCGGCGGCAAATATTACGCGGCATTGCGCCTCGAATCGCAGTTCCCGATCGGCTTCCCGGAAGAATACGGCATCACCGGCGGTCTGTTCTGGGATACCGGCACGCTCTTCGGTCTCGACGACACCGCGGGTGTCACGACGGTCGACGACGGGTCGCATATCCGCTCCGCGGTCGGTTTCTCGATCTTCTGGACCTCGGCGATCGGCCCCTTGCGGCTGAACTTCTCGAAGGCGATCAAGAAAGAGGATTACGACAAGGAGCAGAACTTCGATCTGACGATCTCGACGAAGTTCTGAGCCCGGCGATGCGTGGCCCTGTCGTGACAGTTCTCAGGAGGCCGGGCGCACTGCCCGGCCTTGCGCTTTGCGCGGCGCTGGCCTTTGGCGCGCTGGCTCCGGTGCAGGCGCAGCAGGCGCCCGCTGCGGCCGGCACGCAGGCGCAGGCGCCGCTGCCGGTGCTCACCCTCGACTTCGAGAAGCTCTTCGAGAACACCCGCTGGGGCAAGCGGATCCGCACCGATCTCGCCGCCGCCTCGCAGGCGCTCAACACCGAAAACAACCGCATCGCCGACGATCTCGTCGCCGAGGAGAAGGATCTGACCACGCGCCGCGCGACGCTGGCGCCCGATGTCTTCCGCAAGGAGGCCGATGCCTTCGACCAGCGCGCGACCGGGATCCGCAACGCGCAGAAGGCGAAGGCGCAGGCGCTCAGCACCCAGTTCGACGCCGACCGGCAGGCCTTTTTCAACGCGGTGGCGCCGCTCCTCGACGAGGTTCTGGCGGCGCGCGGCGCGGTTGTCGTGCTCGACCGGCGCGCGATCATCCGCGGGCTGAACCAGGCCGACATCACCGACGATCTCGTCGCGCTGATGGATGCGCGGCTGGGCGAGGGGCCGCCCTCGGTGCCGGTTCCCGCGCCCGAGACCGGCAATGACCTGCCCAAAACGACGCCGGACGCCACCGCCGGGGGGGCGCCCGCGAGTGCCGCGCCGGGCGCCGAGTAGCGCGGCCAAAAGGCCCGCCCCCGGGGCGCCGCCTTGCCAAGCCGCCCCCCGATTGCTAGCTAGTCAACGACTGCGCCACCGACACGAGGACCGAGGATGACCGAGCCCGCCCCCTATACCGAAGCCGATCTGAGCCTCATCAAGCGGATCATCCCGCACCGCTATCCCTTCCTGCTGATCGACAAGGTGCGCGACATCGTCCCCTTCGAATCCGCGACCGGGATCAAATGCGTCACCAACAACGAGCCGCAATTCACCGGCCATTTCCCGGACGAACCGATCATGCCCGGCGTGATGATCGTCGAGGCGATGGCGCAGACCTCCGCCGTCGTCGTGGGCATCTCGCTCAACGTGATCGACAAGCCGCTCGGCACCTATTTCATGGGGATCGACGCCTGCAAGTTCCGCCGCAAGGTGGTGCCGGGCGACGTGCTCGAGATGAAGGTCGTGGTGAAGCGCGGCGGCGGCAAGATCTGGAAATTCGAGGGCCAGGCCTTCGTCGAGGGCCAGCTTGCCGCGCAGGCGGAATTCACCGCGATGATGGACCTGAAGGGCTGAGCGATGAGCATTGATCCGGGCGCAGTGATCCACCCCTCGAGCGTGATCGAGGCGGGGGCCGTGATCGGCGCCGGGTGCCGCATCGGCCCGTTTTGCCACATCGGCCCCGAGGTGCGCCTCGCGGCGGGCGTCGAGCTGAAATCGCATGTCGCGATCGCCGGCGACACCGAGATCGGCGAGGGCACGGTGGTCTTCCCCTTCGCCTCGCTCGGCCAGATCCCGCAGGATCTGAAGTTCAAGGGCGAGCACACGAAGCTCATCATCGGCGCGCGCAACCGGATCCGCGAATATGTCACGATGAACACCGGCACCGAGGGCGGTGGCGGCGTCACGCGGGTCGGCGACGACAACCTCTTCATGTCGTCGAGCCATGTCGCCCATGACGTAACGATCGGCAGCCGGGTGATCCTGGTGAACTCGGTCGCGATCGCCGGCCATTGCCATCTCGAGGACGACGTGATCGTCGGCGGGCTCTCGGGCGTGCACCAATGGGTGCGGATCGGGCGCGGCGCGATCGTCGGCGCGCTCTCGATGGTGGCGGCGGACGTGATCCCATATGCGCTCGTGGCCGGGCCGCGCGCCGGGCTCGAGGGGCTGAACCTTGTCGGGCTCAAGCGCCACGGCGTCGCCCGGGCCGAGATCGGCGCGCTGCGCGAGATGTTCATGGCGCTTTCGGAGGGCAATTTCCGCGAGCAGGCGCGCAAGCTGCACGACGAGAAGCCCGAAAGCAGCCTCGTGAACGAGGTGCTCGATTTCATCCTCGGTCCCTCGGACCGCAGCTTCCTGACGCCGCGATGAGGGGCGAGTCCCTGGCCGCGACCGGGGCGCTGATCGCCGGCACCGGCGCCCTGCCGGCGCTTCTGGCTGCGGCGGCGCCTGGCTGGCGGATCTGCGAGATGGAGGGATTTCCCTCGACCGTGCCGGGGGCGGAGCCGCTGCGTTTTCGCGTCGAACGGCTGGTGCCTTTCCTCGATGCGCTGCTCGACGGTGGCGTGAAACAGGTCTGTTTCGCCGGCGCGATGCAGCGCCCGCGGCTTGAACCCGAATTTTTCGACGCGCGCACCGCCGCGCTCGTGCCGCGGCTGATCGGCGCGCTGCAGGCGGGCGATGACGCGACGCTGCGCGCGGTGATCGAGCTTTTCGAGGAATGGGGTTTCGAGGTGGTTGGCGCCGATACGCTCGCCCCCGATCTCGTCCCGGGCGAGGGGCTGCTTTGCGGCGCGCTGACCAAAGGCGACGAGGCCGACGCGACCCGCGCCGCCGCGATCGTCGCGGCGCTTGGTGCAGTCGACGTCGGGCAGGGCGCGGTGGTGGCCGAGGGGCTTTGCCTTGCGACCGAGGCGCTGCCCGGCACCGATGCGATGCTCGATTTCGCCGCCGCCCATCGCGCGCGGCTGATCCGCACGCCGAAATCGGGCGTGTTCTTCAAGGCGCCGAAGCCCGGGCAGGACCGCCGTATCGACCTGCCCGCGATCGGGCCGCAGACGGTGGCGAAGGCCGCCGCGGCGGGGCTTGCCGGCATCGTCTTCGAGGCGGGCGGCGTGCTGCTCCTCGACCGCGCGGCGACGATCGCCGCGGCGGAAGACGCCGGGCTTTTCCTTTGGGGGCGGGCGCCATGAAGCTCTTCCTGGTCGCAGGCGAGGCCTCGGGCGACAAGCTCGGCGCGGCCCTGATGGCCGGGTTGAAGACCCTCGCGCCGGGCGTCAGTTTCGTCGGCGTCGGCGGGCCGCTGATGGAGGCCGAGGGGCTCGAAAGCCTCTTTCCGATGGAAGAGCTTTCGGTGATGGGCCTCGCCGAGGTGCTGCCGAAATACCGTCACCTCAAGCGCCGCATCGCCGAGACCGCGCAGGCCGTGCTCGACGCGGGCGTCGCGGCGCTGATCACCATCGACAGCCCCGATTTCTGCCTGCGCGTCGCGCGCATCGTGAAATCCGCGCGCCCCGATCTGCGCACGATCCATTACGTCGCGCCCTCGGTCTGGGCCTGGCGGGCGGGGCGCGCGCGAAAGATGGCCGAGGTGATCGACCATGTCCTCGCGCTCCTGCCCTTCGAGCCGCCCTATATGGAAGCGGCCGGGATGAGCTGCGATTTCGTCGGTCATCCGGTCGTGGCCGAGCCGCGCGCCACGCCCGAGGAGGCCGCCGCCTTCCGCGAGACCTATATGATCGGCGAGGATCAGCCGCTCGCGCTCTGCCTGCCCGGCTCACGGCGCGGCGAGGTGAAGCGGCTCGGGCCGCGCTTCGACGAGGCGCTGATGCGGCTGCGCGACCGCGAGCCGGGGCTGCGCGTGGTGCTGCCGACGGTGCGCGGCGTCGCGCCGATGGTGCGCGAGATGACGGCGCGCTGGCCGGTCGCGCCGATCGTGGTCGAGGAGCCCGCCGACAAGCGCGCGGCCTTTGCCGCCGCCGATCTGGCACTGGCCGCGAGCGGCACGGTGAGCCTCGAACTTGCCGCGAGCCGCACCCCGATGGTGATCGGCTATGACGCGAATTTCCTGACCTGGCACATCATCTGGCGCCTGCTGAAGGTCGATACCGTGACCCTCGTCAATCTGGTGTCGGAGACCCGCGCGGTGCCGGAATTCCTCGGTCCGGCCTGCCGCCCCGGCCCGATGGCGCAGGCGATGCTGAAGCTGATCGAGGAGCCGGGCGCGCGCGCCGTGCAGCTCGCCGCGATGGAGGAGACCATGCGCCGCCTCGGCGAGGGCGGCGAGCCGCCCGGGCTGCGCGCGGCGCATTCGGTGCTCGCCGCGATCGGGGGGACGGGGCGATGAGGCGGGGGCTGGCACTGATGGGCGCGCTGCTCTGCGCCGGGGCGGGCGCGGCGGAAACGCCGGCGACGCAGGCCGTTCTGGCGGCGCGCGGCGCGGCGGGCTATGCGCGGAGCTGCGCGCGCTGTCACCGCGACCCGGCGAAGGTGCTCGAACCGCTGACCTGGGAGCTTTCGGGCCGCGCGCCGGAGGAGCGTGCGATCTGGCTCAAGGATTTCGTGCTCAACCACCATTCCCCGGGCGAGGAGGGGGCGGAGGCGCTGGCCGCCTATCTCGCCGGGCTCCTTTAGAGCGGGGCGATCGCGACCCCGGCGGCGGTGAGCCGCGTGCGCAGCGCCTGCGCCATCGTGACCGCCTCGGGCGTGTCGCCATGCAGGCAGACGGTGTCGATCCGCGCCGGGATCCGGCGGCCGCTTTCCGCGATGATCGCGCCGGCCTGCAGCATGGCGAGGATCCGCGCCGCCGCCGCCTCGGCATCGTGCAGCACCGCGCCGGGCTTGCGCCGGTCGACGAGCGTCGCGTCATCCTCATAGGCGCGATCGGCGAAGATCTCGCCCGCCCAGGCCGCGCCAAGCGCCTCGGCCGCGGTCTGTTGCGCAGTGGCGGCAAGCACCATGATCCGCAGATCGGGCGCGACGGCGAGCGCCGCGGCGTAGCAGGTCCGCGCCAGCGCCGCATCCTCCGAGGCCATGTTGGAAAGCGCGCCATGCAGCTTGAAATGCCGCAGTTTCAGCCCCGAAGCCTGCGCGACGGCCTGCGCCGCGCCGGTCTGCCAGGCGATCAGATCGGTGATCTCCTGCGTGCTCAGGCCTTGCCGCGTGCGGCCGAAATTGGCGCGATCGTCAAAGCCCGGATGCGCGCCGATGCCGACGCCCGCCGCAGCGGCAAGGCGCATCACCCGCGCCGTCTCCGCCACCGAACCGGCATGCAGCCCGCAGCAGATATTGGCCGAGGTGACGATGCGCAAAAGCGCCGCGTCATCGCCGCAGCCCTCGCCCATATCCGCATTGAGATCGAGTTTCATCGGGTCTCCTCATCGCCGCGCACCGCGCCCGAGATCAACTGGTAGCCGAGCAGATCGGCGATGTCATGCGGGTCGCGAATGAGCGGGCGGCAGGCGCGGGCAAGGGGGGCAAGCCAGTCGGTTTCGGGGGGCGAGGCGGCCTCGGCCTCGGAGAGCGTGATGGCGCGCAGGCGCAGCGTGACGCCCGGCGCGGCCTGCGCGGCGCGCGGCAGATCGGCGGGGATCACCGTGCCAAGGCGGGGATAGCCGCCAACCGTCTGGCATTCGGAGAGCAGCACGACGGGCAGGCCGGCGCCGGTCATCTGCACGTCGCCGGGCGTGATGAGATCGGAGACGAGCCCCGCCGCGGCAGGGGCGGTGAAGGGCGCGCCCGCGTGGTGCAGCGCCAACCCCTGGCGGTTGCCGGGGCCGGCGGTGAAGGCGGTGGCGAAGGCACGCGCCCGCGTTTCGGCCTCGAAAAGATCGGTCTGCGGCCCGGGCATCACCCGCAGCACCCCGCCCGTGAAGCGGTCGTCGGGCGGCAGCGCGCAGGGTGGTGTCTCGGGCGCCGGATCGGGGCCGAGCAGCAGCCGCGTGCCGGGGGCAAGCGGCGTGCCGATGCCCGCCGGCGCATGGGCCGCGCGCGCGCCGAGCACCGGCTCGGTCGTGATGCCGCCGGCGAAGCTGAGGTAGCCATAGATCCCCGCTTCGGCCGGGCCGATCGTGAGCTCTTCGCCGGGGTGCAGCCGATGCGCGGCGTTCCACAAAAGCGGCTGGCCGTCGCGCGCGGCGCGCATCGGCGCACCGGTGAGCGCGATGCGCATGGGCGCGGTGACGCGGAAGCGCCCGCCGGAATGGGGCAGCTCGAGGCAGGCGCCGGGCATGGCCTGGCAGAGCAGCGCCGCGGCTTCCCAAAGCGCGCGGCGATCGGCGGCGCCGCCCTGGGCGAGGCCGAGGGCGAGGAAGCCGGGGCGGCCCAGATCCTGCACCGAGGCGCCGGGGGAGAGGGCGAGGATTTCAAGCGTCGGGCTCATGGCGCGGAGACCTTCGCGCCGCCGCGCGGATCGCCGCTGGCTTCGAGCGCGGCGATTTCCGCCTCCGTAGCCGGGGCGAAGCGCAGCCGGTCGCCCGGGCGCAGCAGGAAGGGGGCGGCGGCATGGGCGCTGAACGGGCGGAAGGCGCAGCGGCCAAGCGCGCGCCAGCCGGTGGGCGAAGCTTGCGCGAAGAGCACGATCTGGCGGATCGCGGTGGTGATCGTGCCGGGGGCGACGCGCGGGGTGAGTGCAGGCAGGCGCGGCATCTGCCAGTGCTCTGGCAAGAGGCCGAGATAGGGCTGCCCCGGCGCAAAGCCAAGCGCGAGCACGGTGAGATCGGTCGCGCAAAGCTCGGCGATCAGGGCGGTTTCGCTGCGCCCGGCGAGGGTGGCGGCCTCGGTCAGCTGTGCGCCGGAGGGGCCGCCGAAACAGGCCGGAACCCGCCAGTGCCGCGCGGGGGCGGGGGCCGCGGCGGGCTCCGCCAGCCTTGCGCGCAGCGCCTGCGCCAGCGCCGCGCGCGTCACCGCGGCGCGGTCGAAGCGGATCAGCACCGAGGCGAGCGCCGGCGCGACCTCGACCTGCCCGGGCAGCGGCGCAGCCTCGAGCCCGGCGGCAAGATCGCGGGCGCGCGCATTCGCGCCCTCCGAGAAGGTCGTCGCGAAACGCGCGAGCAGGCCGTCGAGGCCGAGGGGCAGCAGATCGGGCAGGGCGGTCATGGCCCTATCAGAGCGGCAAAGCCGCATCGCCGCAAGGGGGGCTCACGCCTCCTCGAGCGGGATCACGTCGACCGCCTGCTTGCTCTCGTGGCCACCGGCCGAGCGCAGCGCGCCGCGCACCGGCGCCACGTCGGAATAGTCGCGGCCAGAGCCGATGGTGATGTAATCGACGCCGGCGGGCTGATTGTTGGTCGGGTCGAATTCGACCCAGCCCATGTCCTGCCCGACCCAGGCCTGCACCCAGGCGTGCATCGCATCGGCGCCCTCGAGCTTGGGCTTTCCGGGCGGCGCGAAGGTGCGCAGAAAGCCCGAGACATAGCCCGCCGGAATGCCGATCCCGCGCAGCGCGGCGATCATCACATGGGTGAAATCCTGACACACGCCGCGGCGCTGCGCGAAGGCCTCGCGCGGGGAGGTGTCGACATCGGTCGCCTCGGCGTCGAAGGCCATCTCGGCATTGAGCGCGCGCCCGATCGCCAGCACCGCCTCGAGCGCGGTCATCCCGGGGGTGAGCAGATCGCGCGCGAAGGCGGTGGTTTCCGGCATCGGCGCGACCCGCGGCGAGGCGCCGAGGTAATGATGCGGCGCACTGGGGGCGAGCGATTGCGCCGCCGCGATCTCGGCGGCGAGCGCGCTCAGCCGCGGCGAGAAATCGAGCGGCGCGGGCGGGGCAAAGCGCTCGACCTTCGCGTCGACATGGAAGGCGACGGCGCCGATCGGCCCGTGCCAGGCGACCGAGGTCGCGGCATTGCCGAAGAAATCGAGGCAGTCGCGCCGCTCGTCGGGCTTCGGCTCGATGGTGAGCAGCCGCGCCAGAACGCGCTGTTCGCCCGGCAGGTCGCAGGGCAGCAGCCGCAGCAGGTTGCGGGTGTGATCCGAGGGCGCCTCATAGGCGTAGTCGATGGTGAGCTTGACCTGATAGAGCATCGCTACCTCAGATAGGCCGTGCCGATGAGATCGGAAATCTGCGCCAGCTCGCCGCGCAGCACCTCGAGCGCGTCGGTGTTGATCTCCTCGGGGGTGGCGACGGAGAGCAGGCTCTCGATCGGCACCACCGCGCGGGAGAGCGCGGCGAGGCGGCCGTTCTCGCGCGCATGGGGCAGGTCGGCGGCGAGGCGGCGCAGCGATTTCACCTGGAACAGGATCGCGCGCGGGTTGTCGCCGTCGAGCGCGAGCAGGTCGACGACGGTGTCGCGCGAAGTCTCCACCTGATAGCGGCGCTGATGGGTGATGACGCTGTCGGCGACCTCGACCGCGATGTCGAGCGAGCCCTGCGGCGCCTCCGGGTCGGCGAAAGTGCCAAGCAGCGCCGAAAGCGCGTCGGCCCGTTCGAGCGCGCGCCCGAGGCTGAGGAAACGCCAGCCGGAAAAGCGATACATGTTCTCGTGCACGAGGCCCGAGAAGCCGGTGATCTTGCGCAGCAGCACCGACATCGCGCGCGCCGCGTCATCGCCCTCGCGCGCGGTGGTGGTCATCCGCCGCGCGGTCTTCGCCATGTCGTTCAGCGCCGCCCAGCCATCGGTCGAGAACCGGTCGCGGATCTTCGAGGCGCAGATGCGCGCGGCCTCGATCCGGTCGATCAGCGCGGCGGGGACCGGTTCGGTGACGTCGATGCCATAGCCGTCGAGGAAGCCGCGCAGCGTCTTCAGCCGCGCGTCCTCGGGGTTGTCGGTGGCGGCGAGGCGCAGGTGATAGGCGCGCACGAGGCGGATCGCGTCTTCGGTGCGCTCGACGTAGCGGCCAAGCCAGAACAGGTTGTCGGCGGCGCGGGCGGGCAGGATGCCGGGCGGGGCGCGGTGGAACTGCCCCGGCTCCTGCGCGATCAGCGTTTCCTGCGGCACCGGCCGGTCGGAGACGACCCAGACGTCGGCGACCGAGCCGCCGCGCTGCATCGCGAGCGCGGTCGCGTCGCCCGAGCGGCCGATCCGCGCGTAGCCGCCCTTCATGAAGCGCCAGCCCGAGGGGGTGCGCGCGGCGAAGACCCGCACCGTCATCGGGCGCGGCTCGATCCGGCCGCCCTCGGGGTGGTCGACCCAGGCCGGGGTGGTCGAGAGCGTCACCGCCTCCTGGCCGACGAGCTGCTGGCCCTCCGCCTCCAGCCATTCGGCGATCGAGGGGCGTGCGGCGCCGCGGAAGGTGCCGCCAAGCGCGGTGGTGGCGCCCAGATCGAAGGGCAGGTCGACCGCATAGGCCGAGCCGATCATCATCTGCGCGGCGTTGTCGCGGACATAGCCGCGCTCATTGCCGCCGCCGCACCACCAGGTGGCGATATTGGGCAATTGCAGCGGCGCGCCGGTGAGCACCTCGGCGATGCGCGGCAAAAAGGCCATCATCGCGCGGATCTCGAGCACGCCGGAGCCGAGCGCGTTGACGAGGGCGAGATTGCCCTGCCGCACCGCCTCCATCAGGCCCGGCGTGCCGATCTGGCTGCGCTCCTCGAGCTCGAGCGGATCGGCGAAAGCGGCGTCGATGCGGCGCCAGAGCACGCCGAGCGGCTGCGGCCCCTCGATCGTGCGCACCATCGCCTGGCCGTCCTCGACGAGCAGATCCTCGCCCTCGAGCAGCATCATGCCGAGGTAGCGCGCGATATAGGTGTGTTCGTAATAGGTGTCGTTCGAGGGGCCGGGCGTCAGGATCGCGGCGGTGCGCTCGCGCCCGCCGGGGCCGGGGGCGAGGCGCTGCATCGCCGAGCGGAAGGCGCCGAAGAAGCCCGCGAGCCGGTGGATATGGGCGCGCGGGAAGCGTTCGGGGAAGATCCGCCCCGTCGCCATCCGGTTTTCCAGCGCGAATCCCGCGCCCGAGGGCGCCTGGGTGCGGTCGCCGAGCACGAACCAGGAGCCATCGGGCGAGCGCCCGATCTCGAAGGCGACGAGATGCAGGTAATGGCCGCCGCGCGGGGGCACGCCGACCATCGGGCGCAGCCATTGTTTCGATCCGGCGACGAGCTCGGCGGGCAGATGCCCCTCGCTCACCAGCCGGCCGGGGCCGTAAAGATCGGCCATCACCGCCTCGAGCAGGTCGGCGCGCTGCGCGAGACCCGCGCAGATCGTCTCCCATTCCTCCTCGTGCAGGATCACGGGGATATGCGAGAGCGGCCATTCCCGCTCGGTCAGCGGGTCGTTCGAATATTGCCGGAAGAAGACGCCCGCATCGCGCAGATACTGGTTGCCGCGTTCGAATCGCGCGGTGATCTCCTCGGGGGAGAGCCGCGCGAACCGGTCGACGAAGCGGCGCCAGACCGGCCGCATGCGGCCCTGCGCATCGAACAGCTCATCGGCGACACCGGGGGTGAGCCGGTAATCGGAGAAGAGATCCGGGGCAGAGGTCTTGGCGGGTCTTGTCATGCTGACTCACTGGTCAAAGTCCCGTCACATGAGCCCGATCGGCCTGCGAAGGTCAAGCGTCAACGGGAACTCCGGATGCGGCACCTCGGTCTGTGGCACATAAGACCCGGGGGTATGGCCAAAGGGTTCGAAGCGGGCGAGACGCCGCGCCTCGGCCTCATAGGCGTTGACCGGGAAGGTGTCGTAGTTGCGCCCGCCGGGATGGGCGACGTGATAGGTGCAGCCCGCCATCGCCCGGCCCGTCCAGTCGTCATAGATGTCGAAGATCAGCGGCGTGTTGACCGGCAGCACCGGATGCAGCGCCTCGGGCGGCTGCCAGGCCTTGAACCGCACCGCGCCGACCGAGGTGCCCGCGGTCTGGGTGCGCGCCATCGGCACCGGTCGGCGGTTGCACATCACGCGGTAGCGGTCCTGATGCAGCGTGGTCAGTTTCACCTGCAACCGCTCGACCGAGCTGTCGGTGTAGCGCACGGTGCCGCCGATCGCCCCGGTCTCGCCCAGAACGTGCCAGGGTTCGAGCGCCTGACGGATTTCCAGATGCACGCCCTCGGCCTCGATCTGGCCGCAGAAGGGGAAGCGGAACTCGGCCTGCGCCTCGAACCAGACCGGGTCGAAGTCGAAACCGTGATCGCGCAGGTCGGCGAGCAGGCTGAGCAGATCCTCCCAGAGGTAATGCGGCATCATGAAACGGTCGTGCAGCACCGTGCCCCAGCGCACCGGGCGGCCCTGCACCGGCGCCTTCCAGCAACGCGCGATCAGCGCCCGCAGGAGCAGTTGCTGCGCGAGGCTCATGCGCGGATGCGGCGGCATCTCGAAGCCGCGGAACTCCACCAGACCCAGCCGGCCGGTCGGCCCGTCGGGGGAATAGAGCTTGTCGATGCAGATCTCGGCGCGGTGGGTGTTGCCGGTCACGTCGATCAGCATGTTGCGCAGGAGACGGTCGATCAGCCAGGGCGGCGGCAGCGGCCCGCCGTTCACCGGATCGCCGATCTGGGAGAGCGCGATTTCCAGCTCGTAAAGCGTGTCGTGGCGCGCCTCGTCGATCCGCGGGGCCTGGCTCGTCGGGCCGATGAAGAGGCCCGAGAACAGGTAGCTGAGCGAGGGGTGGCGCTGCCAGATCAGGATCAGCGACTTGAGCAGATCCGGGCGGCGCAGGAAGGGGCTGTCGTTCGGCGTCGCGCCGCCGACGACGACATGGTTGCCGCCGCCGGTGCCGGTGTGGCGCCCGTCGATCATGAACTTGTCGGCGCCGAGGCGCGAATTGCGCGCCTCCTCATAGATCGCCTCGGTGGTGGCGACGCAATCCTCCCAGCTGTGGGCGGGGTGGATATTGACCTCGATCACGCCCGGATCGGGGGCGACGCGGATCACGTTGAGGCGCGGATCATGCGGCGGCGAATAGCCCTCGATATGGATCGGCAGGCCGAGTTCGCCCGCCGTGACCTCGGCCGCGGCGATCAGTTCGAGATAATCCTCGAGCGCCTCGCAGGGCGGCATGAACAGGCACAGCCGGCCGTCGCGCGGCTCGATCGCGATCGCGGTGCGCACCGCGCCGCTGCCCGGCTCGACCGTGCCCTGCTGCAGATGCATCTTCTGGCGCTCGCCCTCGTCCTCGGCCCCGGCCGAGCGGGTGACGCGCTGGGTGCGCTCGGCGGTCGTTTCGGGCGTCATCGCGGCGATCTCGGCCTCCTCGCGGGCGAGGCGCTCGATCTCGGCCTGCACGTCGGAACGGCGGAACGGCGGGCGCCCGGCGATCTGGGCGTGGAAATCGGGCAGTGGCCCGACCTCGACCGTCGGATCGGCGGGGTAGGTGTAGGGATAGGCCGCGGGCGGCACATAGGGCAGCGCGCCGAGCGGCAGCCGGAACCCCACCGGGCTGTCGCCGGGGATCAGGAACAGATGGCCGCGCCGCGGCTTCCACATTTCCGAGCGCCAGCGCGGGGCGCTCGCGCGCGCCTGCCAGCGCTGGATCGGCAGCACATAGCCCGAGGGCTCGGTCAGCCCGCGCGAGAAGACGCGGGCATAGCGGGCGCGATCCTCGGGGTTCTTGAGCTTCGAGTTTTCGGGCGTGACATTGGGCGGAAGCTGCGCCTCCTTCAGGATCCATTCGCCGGGGTCTTCATAGGCGGGTTGCGCCATCTCGCCCGGGATGCCGAGGCATTCGGCAAAACGCGCGAGGAAGGCGCCGGCCTGATCGGCGGTGGCGGGCTCGGGCCGCTTTTCGCGCGCGATCAGGTCCGGGTTCTTCCAGACCGGCTTGCCGTCGTGGCGCCAGTAGAGCGAGAAGGTCCAGCGCGGCAGGCTTTCGCCCGGATACCATTTGCCCTGGCCGTAATGCAGAAAACCGCCCGGTGCGAAGCGGTCGCGCAGCCGGCGGATCAGGTCGTCGGCAAGGCCGCGTTTCTGCGGGCCGACGGCCTCGGTGTTCCACTCCGCGCTTTCGAAATCGTCGATCGAGACGAAGGTCGGCTCGCCGCCCATGGTCAGGCGCACATCGCCTTCCTTCAGCTTGGCGTCGACCTTGCGGCCAAGCGCGTTGAGCCGCTCCCAGGCCTCGTCGGAGAAGGGTTTGGTGATGCGCGGATGTTCCGCCGTGCGGCGGATCTGCATGTCGAAGGCGAAATCGGTGTTCACCGGGCCGGTGGCGGTGAAGCCGCCGACGATCGGTGCCGCGTTGCGGTAATGCGGCGTCGCGGCGAGCGGGATGTGGCTTTCGCCGGTGAGCAGGCCCGAGGTCGGGTCGAGCCCGATCCAGCCCGCGCCGGGCAGGTAGACCTCGCACCAGGCGTGCAGGTCGGTGAAGTCGTGATCGGTGCCCGCCGGACCGTCGAGCGAGACGACATCGGGTTTCAGCTGAATGAGATAGCCCGAGACGAAGCGCGCGGCGAACCCCAGATGGCGCAGCGCCTGCACGAGCAGCCAGGAGCTGTCGCGACAGGAGCCCGAGCGCTTTTCCAGCGTCTCGTCCGGTTCCTGCACGCCCGGCTCCATCCGGATCGTGTAATTGATCCCCTTCGCGATGCGCGCGTTCAGCCCGACGAGGAAATCGACGGTGCGGGTCTTGGTGTAGTCGATCGTTCCCAGAAGCTGGGCGAGCAGCGGCCCCTCCGCCTCGGGCGTGCGATAGATGACGAGGTCGTCCTTCAGTTCCTGCGGGTATTCGAAGGGCCAGAATTCCGCCGATTCCTCGACGAAGAAGTCGAACGGGTTATAGACCGTCATGTCGGCGACGAGGTCGACCTCGATCTTGAACTCGGTCACCGGGTCGGGAAAGACGAAGCGCGCCAGCCAGTTGCCGTAGGGATCCTGCTGGTGGTTCACGAAATGCCCGCCGGGCGAGATCTTGAGGCTGTGCGAGATCACCCGGGTGCGCGAATGCGGCGCCGGTCGCAGGCGGATGATCTGTGGGCTCAGCGTGACCGGGCGGTCGTATTTGTAATGCGTCAGGTGGTGGATGGATGCGTAGATCGCCATGGTCGCCTCGTTGGTACTTGACCTGACTTTAGGCAGGGGCGGGGCGGGGTTCATCCGCAAAACCACCTTCCGGGGCGGAAAAAGTGGGCGAATTAGCGCTTGCGCTCAAAAATTAATCATGCTGCACTGCAGCTTGAAAAGTGCCGCCGTAACGGCAGGTTGCGCCAAATCAATTCTGCAACTGCAAAGTCGTGGTATAGTCTTCGCATTGGGTAGCTGAGGAGGACAGTCATGCCTGAAGTGAAGAAGACGGAGATGTTTGGCGGCATGCAGATGCCGTCGCTCGACGGATGGTCAACGTTCATCAAGCCGCAGGCGAAGATGGCGGAGGCGCTGATCAAGCAGAACATCGAAACGCTGGAGTTCCTGAAGACGCGGTTCGAGAAGGATCGCGAAGTTCTGGAGAGCCTGTCCGAGGCCGCGGATGCGACCGAGGCGATGGGGATCTGGCAGGGGTTCTGGCAGCGGATGTTGACGGATTATTCAGTCGAAACGAATAAGCTGGCGACCTCCGCGACGGAAATTGCCGAGCAGGCCATTCGCAGCGCCACGGAGGAAGGCGCGGCCCTGATGGCCTCGGCGAAAGACAAAAAATGACGTCCGGGGCGGGCCTGTGTCCGCCCCCATTATGAGGATGAGATGACCCAGACCCTCCGCAAGCCCCGTGCGAAGGCCGCGAAAGCCGCGTCCGCAACGGTTGCCCCCTCCGACGCCCCCGTTTCCCCCGCCGTCTCCGAAGCCGCCTTTGCCGTGAGCGTGCCGATGCCGGCCGCGCCGGCGACCACCGCTCAGGCGATGGCCGTGCTGAACGGGCCGAGCAGCAAGGAAGCCGCCGAGGCGGCCTTTCACAGCCTCGACCGCACCTTCCATGCGATGATGGGCCGCGCCGAGGGCGGGATTTCGCCGATCTCGCTCTGGCTCGCCTATGCGGACTGGATCTCGCATCTCGCGCTCAGCCCGGGCAAGCAGGCGGAGCTGATCTGGAAATCCTCGCGCAAGGCGCAGCGCCTCGTCGCCGAGATGGTCTGCCAGGCGACCGGCGGCAAGGAGGACGTGCCCTGCGTCACGCCGCTCAAGCAGGATCGCCGCTTTGCCGGGCCGGAATGGGCGGAATTCCCCTTCTCGCTCTGGTCGCAGAGCTTCCTGCTCACCCAGCAGTGGTGGTCGAACGCGACGACCGGCATCCACGGCGTCGAAAAGAGCCACGAGAAGCTGGTCGAATTCTATGGCCGGCAGTTCCTCGACATGCTCTCGCCGTCGAACTACCTTTTCACCAACCCGCAGCTGATCGCGCGCACCCGTGAGGAGCAGGGCCAGAACCTGCTCCGCGGCGCGCAGTTCTTCGCCGAGGACATGATCGCGAAGATCACCGGCAAGGACGAACCCTCGATCGCCTTCACCCCGGGCGAGGAGGTCGCCTGCACGCCCGGCAAGGTGGTGTTCCGCAACCGTCTGATCGAGCTGATCCAGTATTCGCCCACCACGGAAAAGGTGCATGCGACGCCGCTCCTGATCGTGCCGGCCTGGATCATGAAATACTACATCCTCGACCTCGCGCCGCAGGACAGCCTGATCAAGTGGCTCGTGGGCCAGGGCTTCACCGTGTTCTGCGTCTCCTGGAAGAACCCGGGGGAGGAAGACCGCGACCTCGGCTTCGACGACTATCGCGAGATGGGCGTGATGGCGGCGATCGACGCGATCACCACGATCACCGGCGCGCCGAAGATCCATGCGCTCGGCTATTGCCTCGGCGGCACGCTGATGTCGGTGACCGCGGCGGCGATGGGGCGCGACGGCGACGACCGGCTCGCCTCGCTCACGATGCTCGCGGCGCAGGTCGATTTCACCGAGGCGGGCGAGCTCAGCCTGTTCACCAACGAAGATCAGCTCGCGCTGATCGAGGACATGATGTGGGACGAGGGCTTCCTGCAGAAGGAGGCGATGGCCGGCACCTTCTCGATGCTCAAGTCGAAGGATCTCGTCTGGTCGAAGGCGGTGCGCGAATACATGCTGGGCGAGCGCGAGGCCGACAGCGAGCTGGGCGCCTGGTCGCATGACGCGACGCGCATGCCCTATCGGATGCATTCGCAATATCTGCGCCACCTGTTCCTCGACAACGATCTCGCCGAGGGCCGGATGGAGGCGGGCGGGCGTCATGTCTTCCTGCAGGACATCCGCATCCCGGTCTTCGCCGTGGCGACGGAGAACGACCACATCGCGCCGTGGAATTCGGTGTTCAAGCTGACCTATCTGACCGGCGACGGCGTGACCTTCGCGCTGGTCTCGGGCGGCCACAACACCGGCATCGTCGCCCCTCCGGGCAGCCCGCGGTCGAAATACCGGATCATGACGCATCGCGCGGGCGAGCCGCATCCGGGCGCCGACGACTGGGCGGCGGGCCGGCCGAAGATCCAGGGCTCCTGGTGGGAACCCTGGGCGGCCTGGCTGCGCGAGACGGGCGATCCCGACGAGGTCGTTCCGCCCTCGACCGGCAGCGAGGCGCTGGGGTATCCGGCGGTTTGCGACGCGCCGGGCGCCTATGTGATGGCGCGCTGATCGCCGCCGGGCGCCGGGGCTCTGCCCCGGACCCCGAGGTATTTTCGGCAAGATGAAGCGGGCGGGGCAGGGCTCCGCCCGTTTCCTTTTGGGAGTTCCCGGGGGCTGTTCCGGGGCGCGGTTGCGGCTATGCTCGGCGGCAGACCCGATCCGGAGCCCCGATGACGAGCGCCTTCCTCCCCCCGCTTCTGCCGGTTTTCGCGGCCTATCTGCTGGCCGTGGCGAGCCCGGGGCCGAGCACGATGGCGATCATGGCGGTGGCGATGCGGCAGGGGCGCGCGGCGGGGATCGCGCTTGCACTCGGCGTGGTTAGCGGCAGCCTGATCTGGGCCGCGCTGGCGGCGGCGGGGCTTTCCGCGTTGCTCACCGCCTGGGCCGGGGCGCTTTTCGCGATCAAGCTCGCGGGCGGCGTCTATCTGCTTCATCTCGCGGTGAAATCCGCGCGCGCGGCGCTGGCGCCCGAGCCCCGCGCGGGGACGGAGCCAAAGCTGAGGACGCGCGCCGCGCTCTATCGCCGGGGCGTGCTGCTGCATCTGACGAACCCGAAGGCGGTGCTCGGCTGGATTGCGATCCTCGCGCTTGGCCTGCGCCCCGAGGCGCCCGCCGGCAGCTTGCCCGCGATCCTCGCGGGCTGCGCGGCGCTCGGCCTCGCCGTCAATCTCGGCTATGCGCTCGCCTTCTCGACGGCGGTGATGGCGCGCGCCTATCGCCGGGCGCGGCGCGGGATCGAGGGCGCGCTGGCCCTGCTTTTCGGCGCGGCCGGGCTGCGGCTGCTCTGGGCGCGGCCCTGAGCCGGGCTCAGCCCTTCCAGATCCAGCCGCCGCCGAGGATCCTTGTGCCCTCGCTTTCGTAGAAAACGCAGGCCTGACCGGGGCTTACGCCTTCCTCTGGGGTCAGGAGCTCGACCTCCGCCGTGGTGTCCGACAGCGGGCGCAGGAGCGCGGGCTGCGGCAGGCTGGTCGAGCGGATCCGCACCGAGACCGGCCATTCCGCGCGCGAGGCAAGCGGCGCATCGCCGAGCCAGTTGATCTCGCGCACGGGGACGACCTTGGTCGCGAGCGCCTCCTTCGGGCCGACGATCACGCGCCGCGCTTCCGGGTCGAGTTTCACGACGTAAAGCGGATCGCCATGGCCGGAGATGCCAAGCCCGCGGCGCTGGCCGATGGTGTAATGGATCACGCCGCGATGGGTGCCGAGCACATTGCCCGCGAGATCGACGACCTCGCCGGGATCGGCCGCGCCCGGGCGCAGCTTCTCGATCACGGCTGCGTAGCTGCCGTTCGGCACGAAGCAGATGTCCTGGCTGTCGGGCTTGTCCGCCACGCTCAGCCCGTATTTCGCGGCGAGCTTGCGGGTTTCCGCCTTCGAGGGCAGGTGACCGAGCGGGAAGCGCAGGAAGGCGAGCTGCTCGGGCGTGGTGGTGAAGAGGAAATAGCTCTGGTCGCGATTCGCATCCGCCGCGCAATGCAGCTCGGGGCCGGTCGCGCCGATCTTGCGCTGGATGTAATGGCCGGTCGCCATGCAGTCGGCCTCGAGATCCTTCGCGGTCTCGAGCAGATCCTTGAACTTCACCCGCTCGTTGCAGCGGATGCAGGGCACCGGGGTCGCGCCGGCGAGATAGGCCTCGGCGAATTCCTCGAT
This sequence comes from Paenirhodobacter sp., assembly GCF_050177655.1. NCBI lineage: Bacteria > Pseudomonadati > Pseudomonadota > Alphaproteobacteria > Rhodobacterales > Paenirhodobacter > Paenirhodobacter sp. Next base: position 4,514 of record NZ_JBFXGV010000012.1, on the reverse strand, counting down.
CACCGCCTCGCGGAAGGTGTTCTCGTAGTCGAGCACGTAATGCGGAAAGCCCATCGCCTCGGCGACGCGGCGGGCGTCGTGGATGTCCAGGCCCGCGCAGCAGGCGCCCTTCTTCGCGAGCGCCGCGCCGTGATCGTAAAGCTGCAGGGTGACGCCGACGACGTCGTAGCCCTCCTCCTTGAGCATCGCGGCCACGACCGAGCTGTCGACGCCGCCCGACATCGCGACGACGACGCGGGTCTCGGCGGGGGGCTTGGCGAAGCCGAGCGAATTGAGGGGCAGTTCCATGGGCATCTGAAGGGACCTTTAACCAGACCCGCCGAAATATAGGAAAATGCGAACTACTCTCAACCCCGTGCTTCACCCGTCGTTAAGGCCAACCGCGCAATCTGGGCCCCGTCAAGACCAGGGGGTGAGCCCATGTATCTGAAAAAAGTCGATGGTCCGCGTGCCGTCACCCTGCCGGATGGCTCGATCCTGACGCGCGCCGACCTGCCATCGAAGGAGACCCGCCGCTGGGTGGCCTCGCGCAAGGCGGTGATCGTGCATGCGGTCGCCTATGGGTTGATCTCGCGCGCCGAGGTGCTCGAACGCTACAGCCTCTCCGACGAGGAATTCGAGATCTGGGTCGATGCGGTGCGCAAGCATGGCATCGCCGGGCTCAAGGTCACGGCGATTCAGAAATATAGACAACTTTAGGTTGCAAATTCACGAATTCTTGCGAGAGTAACTGGGTGTTAACCATTTGCTGCGAGTGTGATCGTGATCGAGGGATTAATGCGGAGAACCCAGGATGCGGATTTTGTTGGTGGAGGACGATCCCACGACCTCGCGTAGCATCGAACTGATGCTCACCCATGCCAATCTCAATGTCTATTGCACGGACCTTGGTGAAGAGGGCATCGACCTCGCCAAGCTCTACGACTACGATCTGATCCTGCTCGATCTCAATCTGCCGGACATGAACGGGCTCGAAGTGCTGCGCCAGCTGCGCCTCGCGCGTGTGGATAGGCCGATTCTGATCCTCACCGGCGCGGACGACACCGAGAACAAGATCAAGGGATTCGGCTTCGGGGCCGATGACTACATGACGAAGCCCTTCCATCGCGAGGAACTCGTCGCCCGTATCCACGCGATCATCCGTCGCTCGAAAGGGCATTCGCAATCGATCATCCGCACCGGCAAGGTCTCGGTCAACCTCGACGCGAAAACGGTCGAGGTGGAGGGCAAGCCCGTCCATCTGACCGGCAAGGAATACCAGATGCTCGAGCTGCTCAGCCTGCGCAAGGGCACGACCCTGACGAAGGAGATGTTCCTCAACCACCTTTACGGTGGCATGGACGAGCCGGAACTGAAGATCATCGACGTCTTCATCTGCAAGCTGCGCAAGAAGCTGGCCGAGGTCACCGGGGGCGAGAACTATATCGAGACGGTCTGGGGCCGGGGCTATGTCCTGCGGGACCCTGATCAGGGCGAGTTCGACCGCCGCGTCGCGATCGGCGCCTGAGGCGGCCCGATCGGCAAGGCGCCGCGCGGCGGCACTGGACGCCCCTTGCGGCTGCCCCTATGGATTGAGGGCAGCCGAGGGGGAAGACGATGACGGAAGACCGCCGTCCCGCAGTGGAAGAGTTGAACGAGGCCGGGGCCGCCGCAGAACTGCCCGGGCTGATCGCGGCGATCGAGGCCGCGAACCGCGCCTATCACACGCTAGATGCACCCGAGATTTCCGACGCCGATTATGACGCGCTGAAACGCCGCCTGAAGGCGATCGAGGCGCGTTTCCCTACGCTGCGATCGGCGGACAGCCCGACCGAGAAGGTCGGTGGCGCCGTCGCCGAGGGATTCGGCAAGGTCACCCACGCGGTGCGCATGCTCAGCCTCGAGAACGGTTTTTCCGAGGAGGACATTCTCGATTTCGTCACCCGCGTGCGCAGCTATCTTGGTCTCGCCGGTGATGCGCCGCTTGCATTCACTGCCGAGCCGAAGATCGACGGGCTCTCGCTCTCGCTGCGCTACGAGGACGGGATCCTCGTGCAAGCCGCGACGCGCGGCGATGGCGAGGTCGGGGAGAACGTCACCGAGAACGCCCGAACCATCGCGGACATTCCGCAGCAGCTGATCGGGGCGCCGGCCGTTCTCGAGGTGCGCGGCGAGGTCTACATGGCGCATGCGGATTTCGCGGCGCTGAACGCCCGGCAGGAGGAGCGGGGCGAAAAGCCCTTTGCCAATCCGCGCAATGCGGCCGCCGGTTCGCTGCGCCAGCTCGATCCGACGATCACGGCGGAGCGCCCGCTGCGGTTCTTCGCCTATGCCTGGGGCGCGCTCTCCGAACCCCTGGCCGAAACGCAACTCGGCGCGATCGAACGGCTCAAGTCGCTGGGATTTCAAACCAATCCGCTGACGCTCCTGTGCCGGTCGGCCGCCGAGATGCTGGCGCAGTATCACCGGATCGAGGAAAATCGCGCGTCGCTCGGCTATGACATCGACGGGGTCGTCTACAAGGTCGACGACCTCGCGCTTCAGACGCGGCTTGGCTTCCGCTCGACGACGCCGCGTTGGGCGCTCGCGCATAAATTTCCGGCCGAACTCGCCTGGACCCGGCTCGAGAAGATCGAGATCCAGGTCGGCCGCACCGGCGCGCTCAGCCCGGTCGCGCGGCTGATGCCGGTCACCGTAGGCGGCGTCGTCGTCTCCAACGCGACGCTGCACAACGAGGATTACATCGCCGGGCGCAATTCCTTCGGAGAAGAGATCCGTGGCGGCAAGGACATCCGCGAGGGTGACTGGGTGCAGGTCTATCGCGCCGGCGACGTGATCCCGAAGGTCGCCGACGTCGATCTCTCGCGCCGCGTGTCAGATGCGCAACCCTATGAGTTTCCACATAAATGCCCAGAATGCGGCTCCGATGCGATCCGCGAGGAGGGCGACGCCGTGCGCCGCTGCACCGGCGGGCTGATCTGCCCGGCCCAGGCGGTGGAAAAGCTGCGCCATTTCGTCTCGCGCGCGGCCTTCGACATCGAGGGGCTCGGCGCGAAGCAGATCGAATTCTTCTACTACCTCTGCCGTATCTCGGAACCCGCCGATATCTTCACCCTCGCCACGCGCGACGGTCAGGCCGACGCCCTCGTCGCACGCCCGCGCGAAAGGCTTGCACATCAACTCGCGCTGCCCGATCGCGCCGTCGAGCTGCTCGCCCGGCTCGCCGAGATGCTGCGCGCTTCGGGCGTGCCGGTGGATGAGGCCGACGCCGATCACGTCATGGCCGGGATCGAATATCTCGCGGCGAAACCGCTCGCGCGGGTGAAGGGCTGGGGCGAGAAATCGGCGCAGAACCTCTTCGCCGCGATCGAGGCGCGGCGCGAGATCGGTCTCGACCGGCTGATCTTCGCGCTCGGCATCCGGCATTGCGGCGAATCTGCCGCGCAGGATGTCGCGCAGCATTACGGCAGCTGGCCGGCGATGGTTGCGGCGCTCGATCGCGCGCGCCCGGCGGCGCTGGCCCATCGCGCGGCCGATGCCGCCGAGGATGCCGAACGTCTTGCCGCGCAGGCCGAAGGCCGCCGGCCGCGGATTTCCGAGGCGCGCGCGGCGTCGAAGGCGCGCTGCGAGGTGCCGGACGAGGCAAATTCCGCCTGGCACGATCTCGTCGCGACCGATGGCATCGGCCCGGTTCTCGCGCTCTCGCTGTCCGACGCTTTCGCCAACCCGGAGGAGCGCGCCGCGATCGACCGTCTCGCCGCGCAGCTCACGATCCTGCCGCCGCCGGCGCGTGCCGCCGAAAGCGAGATCGCCGGGCTCACCATCGTCTTCACCGGTACGCTCGAACAGATGACCCGGGCCGAGGCGAAGGCGCGGGCCGAGGCGCTTGGCGCCAAGGTCGCGGGCTCGGTCTCGGCCAAGACCGACATCCTCGTCGCGGGCCCCGGCGCCGGGTCGAAGGCCGCGAAAGCCGCGGCGCTCGGCGTGAAGGTGATCGACGAAGCCGCCTGGCTCGCGCTCGCGGGGGCGACATGACGGGCCGCCCCGCCGTCCTTTTCCCGCTTTTCGCCGGGGTCGAGACCCTGACGGGCATCGGCGAAAAGACGGCGCGGGCGATGGAACAGCTCGGCATTGCGCGCCCGCGCGACATGGTCCTGACCCTGCCGCATGGGGTGATCGACCGCCGCCCGGTGCGCTCGATCCGCGAGATCGTGCCGCCAGTGGTGGCCTCGGTCGAGGTCGAGGTGGTCGCGCATTGGCCCGCGCGCAAGCGTGGCGCGCCGAGCCGGGTGCAGGTGCGCGACGCGGAGGCGGAATTCAGCCTCGTCTTCTTTCACGCCCGCGGCGACTACCTCGAAAAGACGCTGCCGATCGGGGCGCGGCGGCTCGTTTCCGGCAAGATCGAGCTCTTCGACGGTTTCGCGCAGATGACGCATCCCGATCACATCCTGCCGCCGGAGGAGGCGGCGCGCCTGCCGCGGTTCGAGCCGGTCTATCCGCTTGGCGCAGGCGTCACGCAGCGGGTGATGGCGAAG
>NZ_JBFXGV010000011.1:12535-71816 GCF_050177655.1 Paenirhodobacter sp. | reverse complement strand
GACCCCGGGATATTTCGAAACTTTGGAAGGCCGGAGCGACCGGTCGAAAGGAGGCGCGATGCCGCCGTCACAGATCACGCAAGCGGGCAAGATGAACCGCGCCGAGCGCGCCCGCGGCTGGCGCACGATCCGCTCCGTCGCGCCCTATCTCTGGCCCGAGGGGCAGAGCTGGGTGAAGCGGCGGGTCGTGATCGCGCTGGGGCTGCTGGTCATCGCCAAGCTGATCTCGGTCGCGACGCCCTTCCTTTACAAGGCGGCGGTCGACGGGCTCGCCGGCGAGGCGCGCGACGAGAGCTGGCTGATGCCGCTCGGCGCGGTGGCGCTGACCATTGCCTACGGCGTGGCGCGGCTGATGGGCACGGCCTTCGGCGAGCTGCGCGATGCGGTCTTCGTGCGGGTGGGGCAGCGCGCGCTGCGCCAGCTCGCGCTCGAGACCTTCCAGCACATCCACGCGCTCTCGCTGCGCTATCACATCACGCGCAAGACCGGCGGGCTCAGCCGGATCATCGAGCGCGGCGTGAAGGGCGTCGATTTCCTGCTGCGCTTCATGCTGTTTTCGGTCGGGCCGCTGATCATCGAGCTGACCCTCGTCACCGTGATCTTCGCGGTGATGTTCGACTGGCGCTATGCGCTCGTCGTGGTGGTCACGATCTGGGCCTATGTCACCTTCACCTTCAAGATCACCGAATGGCGCGTCGCGATCCGGCGCAAGATGAACGACGCCGATACGGCCGCGAACCAGAAGGCGATCGACAGCCTCTTGAACTTCGAGACGGTGAAATATTTCGGCGCCGAGAAGCGAGAGGCGGCGCGCTACGACGCCTCGATGAAGGGCTATGAGGCGGCGGCGGTGAAGACCGGGCAGAGCCTCGCCTTCCTCAACGCAGGGCAAAGCCTGATCATCACCGCGGGGCTTGTCGCGGTGATGGTGATGGCGGCGATCGAGGTGCAGGCGGGCACGCTCACGGTCGGCGATTTCGTCATGGTGCAGGCCTATATGATCCAGATCACGATGCCGCTCGGCTTTCTCGGCACGGTCTATCGCGAGATCCGGCAGGCGCTGGTCGATATGGGCGAAATGTTCGATTTGTTGCATCAGCCGGCGGAAATCAGCGACAGCCCGGATGCGAAGGTTCTGAAAGTGAACGGCGGCGCGATCCGCTTCGAGGCGGTGGAATTCGCCTACGATCCGACGCGCCCGATCCTCAAGGGGATTTCGCTCGAGGTGCCGGCGGGGCACAAGGTGGCGCTGGTCGGGCCCTCGGGCTCGGGCAAGTCCACCATCGGGCGGCTGCTTTTCCGCTTCTACGAGGTGACGGGGGGCGCGATCCGCATCGACGGGCAGGACATCCGCGACGTCACGCAGGAAAGCCTGCATGACGCGATCGGCGTGGTGCCGCAGGACACGGTGCTTTTCAACGACTCGATCCGCTACAACATCGCCTATGGCCGCCCCGAGGCCAGCGAGGAGGAGATCGTCGCCGCTGCCAAGGCCGCGAAGATCCACGATTTCGTCATCAGCCTGCCCGAGGGCTACGACACCGCGGTGGGCGAGCGGGGCCTCAAGCTTTCGGGTGGCGAGAAGCAGCGCGTCGGCATCGCGCGCACGCTGCTGAAGAACCCGCCGATCCTGCTTCTGGACGAGGCGACCTCGGCGCTCGACACCCAGACCGAGCGCGACATCCAGGAAAGCCTCGATGCGATGGGGGCAGGGCGCACCGTCATCACCATCGCGCACCGGCTGAGCACGATCGCCGATGCCGATCGGATCGTGGTGCTGGAAAAGGGCGTGATCGTCGAGGAAGGCACCCATGACGAGCTGCTCGCGCATGCCGGGCGCTATTCGGCGATGTGGGCGCGCCAATCCGCCGAGGACGAGGAAGACGCCGCGATCGAAGCCGCGGAGTGAGCGGCCGGGCAGGGGGCTCCGCCCCCGGCTGCGCCTCCCCCGAGGTATTTTGGGCAAGATGAAAGCCCTTTCTGCAGAGCGGAAATATCCCGGGGGGGAGCGGCGGGGCCGCGAGGGGGCGGCGCCCCCGTCGCGCGGTTTTCCGCGGGCGCGCCGCTGCCCTTCCCGCCGCCGTTCCCGCGGCCTTGGCACGCCCGGTTTCCGCGTATAGAAAGGCGCTCAAATCGACAGGAGCCCGCCCGTGGACCAGACCGACAGTTTCATCGAGGAAGTCACCGAAGAGGTGCGCCGCGATCGGCTTTTCGCCATTTTCAAGAAATACGGCTGGATCGGCATCGTCGCGATCCTCGCGGTGGTGGGCGGCTCGGCCTGGGTCGAATGGCAGAAGTCGCGCGAGCAGGCGGCGGCCGAGGCCTTTGGCGATGCGCTGCTCGCCGCGGTGCAATCGGAAAACCCGGGCGATGCGCTTTCCACGGTGAGCGCCGAGGGGCAGCGCGCCGATGTGGTGAAGCTGATGGCGGCGGCGCAGGCGGTGCAGGACGACAAGGCCGAGGCGGCGCTTGCCGATCTGCAGGCGGTGGCCGCGGATGCGAGCCTGCCGGCGAGCCTGCGCGACCTCGCGCGGCTGAAGGCGGTGATCGTCGCGGGCGACAAGATGGATGGCGCGAAACGCGTGGCCGAGCTCGAGGATCTGGCGAAGCCCGGCGGGCCCTATCGCCTGATGGCGCTCGAACAGCAGGCGATCGACGCGATGGCCGCGGGCGACAAGGATGGCGCGATCGCCAAGGCGCGCGAGATCCTCGCCGAGGACGGCGTGACCTCGGGCTTGCATGAGCGCGCGACACAGTTGATTGTGGCGCTGGGCGGTGATCCGGCGGCGCAGTGAGCGGCGCAGGGGCGCCACGGCGCCGCAAGGGCACGAAACCGGAAAGACGGGCAAGGTCGGGGGAAAAGCGATGAAGCTGATCGGGGGAATCGCCGTTCTGGGCGTGGCCGTGGCGCTGGCGGGCTGCGAGAAGGAAGTCCGCCTGCCGGGCGAGCGGCTTGATCCGCGCGCGGTGCTGACCGATGGCGCAGGGGTTCCGGCGAGTGCGACCGAGGCGCCGCGCGCCTTCGCCGCGCCGCGCACGGTGGCGAATGCCGACTGGCCGCAGCGCGGTGGCGCCGCCACCCATGCGCTGACCAACCCGGCGATCGGCGCGGGCACTTCGCTCGTCTGGCAGGCGCCGATCGGGCAGGGCGACAGCCGCCGCTACCGCATCGCCGCCGAGCCGGTGGTGGGCGCGGGCCGCGTCTTCACCATGGACAGCCGCGCGCTGCTGACCGCGACCTCGACCGCGGGCGCGCCGCTCTGGCAGACTGACATCGCCGCGCCTGGCGACCGCGACGACGACGCGACCGGCGCCGGGCTCGCCTATGACGGCGGCAAGATCTTTGCGACGACCGGGTTCAGCCAGCTCGTCGCGCTGGATGCGGCGAGCGGCAAGGTGCTCTGGCGGCAGGATTTCGACGCGGGTGTCGGCGGCGCGCCGACGGTCTCGAACGGCATCGTCTATGTGGTGGCGCGCGACGCCTCGGCCTGGGCGATCAACGCGGCCGACGGCAAGGTGCTCTGGCAGTTCACCGGCACCCCGGCACAGGCCGGCATGTCGGGCGTCTCGGCGCCGGCGGTGAACGACCGGCTCGTGGTCTTCCCCTTCGCGGGCGGCGACATGGTCGCGACGCTGAAGAAACAGGGGCTGACGCTTTGGCAGGCGAAACTCGCCGGCACCCGGCTTGGCCGCGGCTATACCGAGGTGAGCGATCTCACCGGCGATCCGGTGATCGTGGGCGACACGCTTTACGCCGGCTCTTCCGCGGGCAAGCTCGCCGCTTTCGAGGTGAGCTCGGGTCAGCAGATCTGGTCCGCCGATCAGGGCGCCAACGCGCCCGCACAGGTCGCGGGCGGCTCGGTCTTCCTCGTCTCCGATCAGGCGCAGCTGATCCGGCTCGACGCTGCGACGGGCGCGCAGATCTGGGCCGTGGACCTGCCCTATTACGTCAAGGAAAAGGTCAAGAAGCAGCAGGAGATCACCGTCAACCGCGGGCCGCTGCTCGCCGGCGGGCGGCTGTTCGTGGCCTCCTCGGATGGCGTGCTGCGGATCTTCGACCCGGCCTCGGGCGCGAAACTCGGTGAGGCGGCGATCCCCGGCGGGGCGGCGACCGATCCGGTGGTGGCGGGCTCGACCCTCTATATCGTCAACCGCGACGGCAAGCTGCTCGCCTATCGCTGAGCGGGCGTGTTGACGCGCGGGGCGAAAGCGGTGTAAGCGGGCGGCTTCGCGTGGGCCCGGCCCGCCAAAGGAGCAGGAAATGAGCTTTACCCTCGCCATCGTCGGGCGCCCGAATGTCGGCAAATCGACGCTGTTCAACCGGCTCGTCGGCCGCCGGCTTGCGCTGGTCGACGACACGCCGGGCGTCACGCGCGACCTGCGCGAGGGCGATGCGCGGCTCGGCGATCTGCGCTTCATCGTGATCGACTCGGCCGGCCTCGAGATGGCCGAGGACGACAGCCTGCAGGGAAGGATGCGGCGCCTGACCGAGCGCGCGGTCGAGGAGGCGGACATCTGCCTTTTCCTGATCGACGCGCGCGCGGGCGTGACCCCGGCCGATGAGATCTTCGCCGATATCCTGCGCCGCAAGAACGCCCATGTGATCGTCGCCGCGAACAAGGCCGAGGGCTCGGCCGGCGATGCCGGCGCGATCGAGGCCTGGAGCCTCGGCCTTGGTGAGCCGATCCGGATTTCCGCCGAACACGGCGAGGGGCTCGACGATCTTTATGACGTGCTGCGCCCGCTCGCCGATGGCTTCGCCGAGAAACACGCGCTCGACGCGCCCGAGGTCGACGTCGATCTCGACGAGGAGAACGAGGACGAGACCACGATCCGCATGCCGACCGCGGCGCGCCCGCTGCAGCTTGCGGTGATCGGGCGGCCGAACGCCGGCAAGTCGACGCTGATCAACAAGATCATCGGCGAGGACCGGCTGCTCACTGGCCCCGAGGCCGGCATCACCCGCGACGCGATCTCGGTCTCGACCGAGTTCATGGGCACGCCGATGCGGATCTGGGACACCGCCGGCATGCGCAAGAAGGCGAAGGTGGCCGACAAGCTTGAAAAGCTGTCCGTCGCCGACGGGCTGCGCGCGGTGCGCTTCGCCGAGGTCGTCGTGGTGCTGCTCGACGTCAATATCCCCTTCGAGACGCAGGATCTGCGGATCGCCGATTTCGCGGAAACCGAGGGCCGCGCCGTCGTCGTCGCCGCGAACAAATGGGATCTCGAGGAGGACAAGCCCGAGAAGCTCAAGGAGCTGCGGGAGAATTTCGAGAAATACCTGCCGCAGCTGCGCGGCGCGCCGCTCGTCACCGTTTCGGCGAAGACGGGCAAGGGGCTCGACCGGCTGCACAATGCGATCATCCGCGCCTATGAGGTCTGGAACCGCCGGATCTCGACCGCGAAGCTGAACATGTGGCTGCAGGCGATGACCGAGGCGCATCCGCCGCCCGCGCCCGGCGGGCGCCGGATCAAGCTGCGCTACATGACGCAGGCAAAGACGCGGCCGCCGGGGTTCGTCGTGATGGCGACGCATGTCGACAAGATCCCGGAAAGCTACGGGCGCTATCTGGTGAACGGGCTGCGCGCCGATTTCGACATGCCGGGCACGCCGATCCGGATCTATTTCCGCGATCAGGGCTCGAAGAACCCCTATAAGGAGCGCAAGAAGTCGATCCCCTCGCGGCTGACGAAACACGTCGAGGCGCGCAAGGCGGCCGAGCGCAAGGGGAAATCGGCTTCGGGTGGCGTCGCGCCGGGGGGCACGATGCGCCCCGACAAGCCGAAGCCCAAGGGCCAGCGCCCGCCGAAGAAATGAGAAAACCCGCCTCCGTCAGGGAGGCGGGTTTTTCCTTGCTCGGCGTCGGATGAGTATTTTTGCCAAGAAGAAGCCAAGGGTCTGGCCCTGGGAGGGCATGGTTTCTGCTTGGTGCAAATACTCCCGCCGGAGGCGTCCGCCTTCTCAACCCGCGCGGCGGATCCAGGCTGTCACGCCAAGGGCCAGGATCGCCCCGCCGGCTGCGGCGACCAGCGCGGTGTTCGCGGTATTCGCGGCGATGATGCCGATCAACGCCCAGATGACGCCCGCCGGATAGGCCACGCCGGGCGCGAGGCGGGCGGTGACGGCAAGGCCCACGATCACCGCCGCCGCGAGCACGACCCAGGTCGCGACGCCCAAGGGCAGCAGGCCATAGCCCACCAGCACCGTGCCGGTGGCGACCATCGTCGCCGCGGTGAGCCAGCCCGCGTAAAGCCCGATCGGTGCGGCGCGCGAGGTGAACTCCGCGCCCTTCGGCACAAGGGCGAGCGCGGCGAGCGAAAGCGCCGCCATCACCCAGATCTGCACCGTGGCGAGCACCGGCGCCTGCATCGCCACCGCAAGCCAGTTTGCGCCAAGCGCCATCGACAGGAAGAGCGCCCAACGCGGCGCGTCCCAGGCGCGGTCTTCGGCCCGGCGGAAGAGGCCGAACCCCGCCTGCACGATCAGCGCGAGAAAGATCACCCCCCAGATCGAGAAGGCCCAGGGCGCGGGCTGGAACGGCGGGTTCACGACCGGCACCGGAAAGGCCGCCGGGTCGTAGCCGCGGAAGTTGCGCGCGCTGTAGGAGGCGGCGGCGAAGGCCAGCGCGGCGGTGAAGGTCAGGATCGCTTTCAGACGCAGCATGATATCCCCTTGGTCTTTCAGTCAAAACGCAAAGGGCGCGGCCAGGTTCCCCCGCCGCGCCCCGGTTTGCAGGAATTTTCGCTCAGACGAGCTTGCCATCCACCAGCCGCGTCTTGCCGCCGAGATAGCGGTGCAGCACGGCGGGCAGCGTGACGGAGCCATCGGCCTCCTGACCGTTTTCCAGGACCGCGATCAGGCAGCGCCCGACGGCGAGGCCCGAGCCGTTCAGCGTGGCGACGAATTCGGGCTTGCCACCCGAGGCGGGCTTGTAGCGCCCGTTCATCCGCCGCGCCTGGAACTGACCGCAGGTCGAGACCGAGGAGATCTCGCGATAGGTGTTCTGCCCGGGCAGCCAGACCTCGAGGTCATAGGTCTTCTGCGCGCCGAACCCCATGTCGCCGGTGCAAAGGACGATCCGGCGATAGGGCAGGCCGAGCGCCTCGAGCACCGCTTCGGCGCGTTTCACCATGCCCTCATGTTCCGCGATCGCGTCCTCGGGGCGGCAGATCGTCACCATCTCGACCTTCTCGAACTGGTGCTGGCGCAGCATGCCGGCGGTGTCCTTGCCGGCGGACCCGGCTTCGGAGCGGAAGCAATTCGTATGCGCGCACATCCGGGCGGGCAGGGCGGCCTCGTCCCAGATCTCGCCCGAGATGAAATTGGTCAGCGTTACCTCGGCGGTCGGGATCATCCACCAGCCGTTCGTCGTCTCATAGCTGTCCTCGGCGAATTTCGGGAGTTGCCCGGTGCCGAGCATCGTTTCCGAACGCACGAGCACCGGGGTGATCGCCTCGGTCAGCCCATGGGTGTCGACATGCAGGTCGAGCATGAACTGCGCGAGCGCCCGGTGCACGCGCGCGACGCCCGATTTCAGCACGACGAAGCGCGCGCCCGAGAGCTTCGCCGCCGTTTCGAAATCCATCTCCTTGCCCACGGCGGGCAGCTGGTAATGCTCGAGCGGGGTGAAATCGTAATTCTTCGGCGCGCCCCAGCGGTGGATCTCGACGTTCTCCGCCTCGTCCGCGCCATCGGGCACGTCCTCGAGCGGCGCGTTCGGCACCCAGAGCAGCTTCTCGCGCAGGTCGTTGTCGAGAAGCCCGGCCTGCGCCTGCATCGCCGCGACCTCGGATTTCTTCTCGGCCACCAGCGCGCGCAGACGCTCGAATTCCGCCTCGTCGCCCTTCGCCTTCGCCGCCCCGACAAGCTTCGAGGCCGCGTTCTGCTCCGCCGTCGCGGTTTCGGCCGCGTGGATCGCCGCCCGCCGCGCCTCGTCGAGCGCGAGGATCTCCGCCGACAGCGGCGAGAGCCCGCGACGCGCAAGCGCGGCATCGAAGAGAGCGGGGTTTTCGCGGATCGCGCGGATATCGTGCATGGCTTCACCTCTTGCGGATTGCGCCCAAGGCTTTAGCGGGAAAAACTGCGGCGTGAAAGCCCCGACGCATCCGGGCCACAATGGCGCGCGCCGCGACCTTGCGCGGCGTAGCGGCCCTTGCGGCGGGATTGTATAATGGTGTAAAGGGTCACACATTCAAAAACCGGAATGTAATTCCGGACGACACCCGGAAGGGAAGGGATGCCGATATGAAATCTTTCGTTCTGCCGCTGGCGCTTGCCACGCTGGCGCTGCCCGGGGTGGCGCTGGCCGGCACCTTCACCGTCACGCCGACCGAAGTGGTCGACTGGAAGACGGTCTATGGCCAGATCGAGGCGCGCGATTCGATCCCGGCGCGCGCGCGGCTTGGCGGCACGCTGACCGAGCTGAGCGTGACCGAGGGCGATCTGGTGCAGGCGGGCCAGCCGCTCGGCAAGATCGTGGACGAGAAGATTTCCTTCCAGCTTTCGGCCTATGACGCGCAGATCGCCGCGCTCGAAAGCCAGCTCGCCAATGCGCAGACCGACCTGACGCGCGCCGAAAGCCTGAAGGCGCGCGGCGTGATGACGGCGCAGGCCTATGACGCGCTGCAGACGCAGGTGAACGTCTACACGAGCCAGATCGAGGCGCAGAAGGCGAGCCGCGCGGTGACCGAGCAGCAGGGCGCCGAGGGCGAAGTGCTCGCGCCGATCACCGGCCGCGTGCTCGAGGTGCCGGTGGCGAAAGGGGCCTATGTGCTCGCGGGCGAGAGCGTCGCGACGGTGGGCGGCGGCGGCTTCTTCCTGCGCGTCTCGGTGCCCGAACGTTTTGCGCCCTCGCTGTCCGCGGGCGACCCGATCACGATGGAGGGCGCGAAGGGCGTCGTCGAGGGCAAGATCGCCAAGGTCTACCCGCTGATCGAGAGCGGCCGTGTCAACGCCGACGTGGAAGTGCCTGATCTCAATTCGAATTTCGTGGGCGAGCGGGTGCTCGTGAAGCTGCCGCTCGCGCGCCGCGCGGCGGTGCTGGTGCCGGCCTCGGTGATGGTCACGCGCTCCGGCCTCGACTTCGTGCGCATCACCGGTGCCGAGGGGCCGGTCGAACGCGCGGTGGTGCCGGGCACGCATCGCACGCTCGACGGCGTCGACATGGTCGAGATCATCTCGGGCCTGACCGGTGGCGAAGAGGTCGTGACCGATGAGCAATGACACCGAAGCCCCGAAGGATGACGAGCACGCGCTCGGCATCGACGAGCACAAGCTCGGCATCGCCGGCCGGCTCACCCGCGCCTTCATTCGCTCGGCGCTGACGCCGCTGATCATCCTCGCCGCGCTGGCGGTCGGCCTCGTCGCGCTGATCTCGCTGCCGCGCGAGGAAGAGCCGCAGATCTCGGTGCCGATGGTCGACATCCACCTGCAGGCCCCGGGCCTGAAGGCCGAGGATGCGATGAAGCTCGTGACCGAGCCGATGGAGACCATCATCAAGGGCATCAACGAGGTCGAGCACGTCTATAGCCAGACCTCGGACGATTATTCCCTCGTGATGGCGCGTTTCATCGTCGGCACCTCCTCGGATGCCGCGATCCTGCGCGTGCATGAGAAGGTGAACGCCAATCTCGACCGGATCCCGACCGGCATCGACGCGCCGATCATCGTCGGGCGCGGCATCGACGACGTGGCGATCGTGGCGCTCACGCTTTCGGGCAAGCCCGGCGCGGATATTCCCGCCGCCGATCTCACCCGCATCGCGCGCGAGCTGCAGACCGAGGTCACCAAGATCGAGAACGTCGGCCTGACCTATATCGTCGGCGAGTCGACCGAGGCGATCCGGATCGAGCCCGATCCCGAAAAGCTCGCGCTTTACGGCGTGACGCTGCAGCAGCTTTCGAACAAGGTCGAGCAGGCGAACCGCGCCTTCAACACCGGCAAGCTGCGCGACAAGGGCCAGCAGATCGACCTCGTCGCGGGCAAGACGCTGACGGCGCCCTCGGAAATCGCGGGGCTGCTGCTGACGACGCGCGACAGCCGCCCGGTCTATGTCGCCGACGTCGCCAAGGTCGAATATGTCGGCGATACCGAGGACCATATCACCGCCAACGTCACGCGCGAGGGCGACACGCTCGACCGCCGCCCGGCGGTGACGGTGGCGATCGCGAAGCGTGCGGGCGCCAATGCCGTGGTCGTCGCGGAGAAGATCCTCGAGCGCGTGCATGAGCTCGAGGGCACGCTGATCCCCGCCAATGTCGAGGTGCAGGTCACCCGCGACTATGGCGAGACCGCGAACGAGAAGGCGAACGAGCTGCTGTTCCACCTCGGCCTCGCGACGGTCTCGATCATTGCGCTGGTGCTGTTTGCGATCGGCTGGCGCGAGAGCATCGTCGTCGCGATCGTGATCCCGGTGACGATCCTGCTCACGCTGTTCGCGGCGAATATCATGGGCTTCACGCTCAACCGCGTCAGCCTTTTCGCACTGATCTTCTCGATCGGTATCCTCGTCGACGATGCGATCGTGGTGATCGAGAACATCGCGCGGCACTGGGCGATGCCCGGCAAGGGCTCGCGCATCGCGCGCGCGATCGAGGCGGTGGCCGAGGTCGGCAACCCGACGATCGTCGCCACGCTGACGGTGGTCGCGGCGCTTCTGCCGATGCTTTTCGTGAGCGGGCTGATGGGCCCCTACATGTCGCCGATCCCCTCGGTGGCCTCGGCGGCGATGATCTTCTCCTTCTTCGTCGCGGTGATCGTGACGCCTTGGCTGATGGTGAAGATCGCGGGCGGTGCCGACATGTCGGCCCATGCCGATCACGACGAGGTCGGCGCCGATGGGCTGCAACACCACGGCGGCAAGCTTGGCGCGCTTTACGAGAAGGTCGCGCGCCCGGTGCTGGCGACGAAGCGCAATTCCTGGATCTTCCTGATCGCGGCGATCGTGCTCAGCTTCGGCTCGCTCGGGCTGCTTTACACCAAGCATGTCACGGTGAAACTGCTCCCCTTCGACAACAAGTCGGAGCTGAGCGTGGTGATCGACCTGCCCGAGGGTTCCTCGGTCGAGGATACCGATGCCGTCGCGCAGAAGGTGGCGGCGGAGGTGACGAAGCTGCCCGAGGTGATCTCGGTGCAGACGCACGCCGGCACCGGGGCGCCGTTCAACTTCAACGGGCTCGTGCGGCACTACTACCTGCGCGAATACCCCTATCAGGGCGATGTGCAGATCAACCTCAAGAACAAGGCCGATCGCGACCGCACCTCGCATGACATCGCGCTCGATGTCCGCGAGCGGATCAGCAAGCTCGAGGTGCCCGAGGGCACCAGCCTGAAGACGGTCGAGCCGCCGCCCGGTCCGCCGGTGATCGCGACGCTGCTCGCCGAGGTCTACGGCCCCGATGCCGCCACCCGGCGCTCGGCCGCGACGAAGATCGAGCAGGCGTTCAAGTCGGTGCCCTTCGTCGTCGACGTCGACAACAGCTTCGGCACCCAGACGCGCCGGCTGCGGGCGACGGTGAATTCGGACAATCTCGAATTCTACTCGGTCGAGGAAAGCGACGTCTTCGATACGCTCGGCATGCTGAACGGCTCGACGACGGTGGGCTATTCGCACCGCGGCGACGAGCGGATGCCGCTGCCGATCGTGATGGAGCGCGACAAGGGCGCGCGGGTGATGGACGAGGCGACGCTCTCGACCCCGATCCCGGCGAACGTGCTGCCCGGCGCGCGCGGCGTGGTCGAGCTGGGCGATGTCGTCGACGTGACCGAGGAGAAGGCCTCCTATCCGATCTTCCGCCACAACGGGCGCGAGGCGGAGATGGTCACCGGCGAACTTGCCGGCCAGTTCGAGGCGCCGCTTTACGGCATGATCGCGGTGGACGAGGCGCTCGACAAGATCGACTGGGCGCCGGGCGAGAAGCCCACGGTCTCGCTGCACGGCCAGCCCGACGACGAGAGCCATGTGACGCTGCTTTGGGACGGCGAGTGGGAAGTGACCTGGGTCACCTTCCGCGACATGGGCGCGGCCTTCGGCGTGGCGCTTCTGGGGATCTATATCCTCGTGGTGGCGCAGTTCGGCTCGTTCCGGCTGCCGCTGGTGATCCTGACGCCGATCCCGCTCACCTTCCTCGGCATCATGGTCGGTCACCTGATCTTCCACGCGCCCTTCTCGGCGACCTCGATGATCGGTTTCATCGCGCTGGCGGGCATTATCGTGCGCAACTCGATCCTGCTCGTCGACTTCATCCGCCACGGCGAGCACACCGGGCGCTCGGAGATCGAGGTGCTGATCGCGGCGGGCGCGATCCGGTTCAAGCCGATCCTGCTCACCGCGGTCGCGGCGATGATCGGCGCGGTGGTGATCCTCGCCGACCCGATCTTCCAGGGGCTGGCGATCTCGCTCCTCTTCGGGCTGCTGACCTCGACGCTGCTCACCGTGCTGGTGATCCCGGCGATCTACCGCATCTTCAAGACCTGAGGCCGCATTCTCGTCACAGTTGTGGTTAACAATAGATCACCCGGTGCTGCCCGCGCCGGGTGATTTCACTTGGAGACATAGGGATGGATATTTACGGGACCAACGCGAGCGAGGTTTTGACCGGGACGAGCGGGGCGGATCTGATTTACGGCGGCGGCGGGAATGACACGATCAACGGTAGCTATGGCAACGACATGCTGACCGGGGACGGAATGGATCCGCAGTGGAACGGCAGCGACGACGACGCGGTGCGTGGCGGTGCCGGCAATGACACGCTGCTCAGCGCGACGGGGGCGGATACGCTCTGGGGCGAGCTGGGGAACGATCAGCTTGGCGTATCGCATGACCAGGTGAATGCCGTCGATCTCTACGGTGGGGATGGGCAGGATTCGCTTTACGCGGGGCTTGCGGGGGGGGTACTCGACGGCGGTGCCGGCAACGACCTGATCGCGCTTGTCGGGGCGGATGGGGCGGATTACGCAATCACGCTCGGCACGGGTGACGATGTGGTGCAGGTCTTTGACGGCGTCGGAGCAGTCAGCGCGACCTATACTTCTGGCGCCTTCACCGCGACGATCTCGGATTTCAACATCTACGCCGATACGATCTCGCTCTACGGGCTCTTCGACGAAACTGCGAATGCCTTCGGTCAGCCCCGCGGCGCCACCGGTCCGGAGCAGTTCGCAATCTCCGAAGTGGCGGGCAACGCGGTGCTCGCCACGCCGACCGGCGGACAGATCACCCTGGTCGGCGTCTCGATGGAAGAGCTGATCACCTTCACCTCAATGACCTTTTCCAATGTCACCTACAACCCGATGCCGGGGCGACCGGTTTCGGGCACGGCGGGGGGTGACCTGATCGCCCTGGAGGACGGTGACGCCCTCGCAAATGGCTTCGGTGGCGATGACACGATCTTCGGGGGCACGGGAAACGACAGCTTCTCCGGTGGCGAGGGGAATGACTTGCTTTATGGCGGCATCGGTAACGATACGATCCACGGCGGGGCCGGCGACGACATGATCGACGGCGGCTGGTCGGAGGATTTCATCATCGCCGACGGCGGGAACGACACGATCTACGGTGGGCTCGATCACGACTTCATCATGGCGCTCGACAGCAGCGGTTCGCTCTGGATCGACGGCGGAGACGCACTCGACGAGATCTCGGTGATGCACGGGACCGGCGATGACACCATCTTCGGCGGGGGCGGCGACGACAGGATCACGCTTTTCACCGAATATGACAGCGCCTTCACCGTTACCGGCGGCGAGGGGCGCGACGCGATCGACATCGAAACTGCGAGCGGTACGCGCGTGGCGGGCGGCTATACCGTCCATGTCACCGATTTCACCCTGGGCGAGGATCGCGTCACCTGGGGGGCCGAGCAGAGCGCAAGCGCGGCGCGCCCCTTCACGCTGAGCGAGCAGGGCGGATCGGTCATGCTCGAAACCGGGGAGGGCGCGTGCGTCGTGCTCGACGGCGTGAGCCTGCGCGCCTTGCTCGAGACCCCGGAGGCGAGCCGCGGGATCCTGATCGCGGGATTGACCGAGGGCACCGCGGACGACGACCGGATGGTGAGCGCGGCGGGGACGGATGACGTGCTCTCCTGCGGGGATGGCGACGACCTCGCCAATGGCGGGGCGGGGAACGACATCCTGCTCGGGGGTGCCGGGGCGGATACGCTGGGCGCCAATGCCGGCGATGACACGATCGACGGCGGCGCGGGCGACGACGTGATCTATGGCCACAAGGGCAACAACCTGCTCCTCGGCGGCGATGGCAGTGACTGGATCTCCTCGGGCGATCAGAGCTCGACGCTCGAGGGCGGCGCGGGCGACGACATTCTCGATCTGCGGATGAAGGCGGGCGGCGATCATGTCGCCTCGGGCGGCGAAGGGGCGGACACATTCGTCTTTTCCTATCTCGACGCGCGCAAGCAGGGCGACGTCACGATCACCGATTTCGAGATCGGCACCGACAGCCTGGTGATCGCGGGGCAGAGCGCGGAGGACTACCTCGCAAGCCATGCCGGCGCGACGCTCGCCGACACCGGGGAGGGCGCGCTGCTGACGCTCGCCGAGGGCGACACGATCCTCTTTGCCGGGCTCGCCGCCGCCGATCTTGGCGCGGCCTTCGGGGCGGGCGATCTCCTTTTCGCCTGAAACGGGCGCGACACTCCGGGGAAGGGGCGCGGGACACCGCGCCCCTTTTGCATCTTTGTCGGGCAGATCGTTTCGCATTCTGTGCGAACCCCCGCGCCGCGCCGCGATTGTCGCTGCGATCGGGCCAAAACCACAGCAAATGCGGCAAAATCTGGGCCGAAGGCTTTGACGAATCGCCCGTTAACCAAGTTAACCTTTTCGCGAAAAGTCATTTTACCGCTCTTTCGGAGGCTTCCCGATGGCCCTTTCTGCGACGACATTCGACCAGATCCTCACCGGAACCGCCGGTGACGACAGCCTCACCGGCGGCGACGGCGCCGACTGGATCCTTGGCGACGGGGGCAACGATACGCTCAACGGCGGCAAGGGCAGCGACCTGCTCGAGGGCGGGGCGGGCGACGACAAGCTCTATGGCGTGCGCGGCGACGACACGCTCGACGGCGGCGACGGCAACGACCTGCTCGACGCCGGGCGCGGCAACGCGGTGCTCGACGGCGGCGCGGGCGACGATCTGCTGATCGCCAACCTCTTCTCCGGTGCGAGCCAGACCCTCTCCGGCGGCAGCGGCGCCGACACGTTCCAGATCACCCAGGCGGTGACCGGCACCGGCCATGTCACGATCACCGATTTCGAGACCGGCCTCGACACGCTCGACCTCGGCACCGCGACGGTGGCGGGCTTTGCCGCCGGCGCGGGTGGGATCGAACTCACGCTCGGCTCGGGCGACGGCATCACCCTCGCGGGGCTGAGCCTCTGGGACGGGGTGCAGATGTTCGGCGCCGAGCTTGCCGCGGGCGCGGTGATCGGCACGGCGGGGGAGGACCGGATCTTCGGCACGGCGGGCGACGACGTCACCACCGGCGGCGAGGGCGACGACCTGCTCACCGGCGAGGCCGGCAACGACATCCTGATCGGCGGCGCCGGCAACGACACGCTCGGCGGCAATCAGGGCAATGACACGCTCGACGGCGGCGCGGGTGACGACGTGATCTATGGTCACAAGGGCAACAACCTGCTCCTTGGCGGCGATGGCAGTGACTACATCTCCTCGGGCGATCAGAGCTCGACGATCGAGGGCGGCACCGGCGACGACGTGATCGAGCTCAGGATGAAGGCGGGCGGCGATCATGTCGCCTCGGGTGGCGAGGGGGCGGACGAGTTCGTCTTTTCCTATCTCGACGCGCGCAAGCAGGGCGATGTCACGATCACCGATTTCGAGATCGGCACCGACAGCCTGGTGATCGCGGGGCAGAGCGCCTCCGACTACCTCGCGAGCCATGCCGGCGCGACGCTCGCCGACACCGGGGAGGGGGCGCTGCTGACGCTCGCCGAGGGCGACACGATCCTCTTTGCCGGGCACAGCGCGGCGGAGATGTCGGATGCGCTCTTCGGGCTGATGGCCTGACGGCTGCGAAAACACCAGAAAGGAAAAGCCCCGGGGAAATCCCGGGGCTTTGACGTTTTTGGGGGGCGGGGGCCTCAGCCCGGCTGGAAACCGTGGATCAGCTGGCGCAGCCCGATCAGCCCGCCGATCGCGATGCAGGCCAGCGTGACGGGGGCGGAGAAGGCGAGCACCGACATCGCGCTCACGCCCTGACCGATCGAGCAGCCCATCGCCACCGTGCCGCCGATCCCCATCAGCGCGGCGCCGGTGATCTGCCGGCCCAGCTCGCGCGGGTCTTCGCAGGCCTCCCAGCGGAAGAGCCCGCGGATCGAGGAGCCGAGGAAGGCGCCGGCCAGCACGCCCGCGACGAGGCCGACGGAAAAGCTCAGCCCCCCCGCGGTCGAGGTCATGAAGTAAAGGATCGTGCGGCCGAGCGGCGCGGTGAAGGAGGGCGCCTCGACGCCGATCTCGCCCAGGCTTTCCGCCTCGAGCAGCGAGGTGCCGACGAGGCACCAGGTGATCGCGGCGCCCGCGGCCACGCCCCAGAGGAGGCGGCGCGGATCGCGGCGCAGCGGCGCATGGGCGAGCGCCCAGGCAAGGAACCCGGCCGCGATCGGCAGCGCGATGGCGAGATGCGGCAGCCCGGTCTTTGCGCTCAGCCAATGCGCGATGCCCTGCGGCGCGGCGGCCGGGGTCTGATCGAAAAGCGCGATGCGCAGCGGCGCGAGCGGGCCCGAAAGCGTGACGAAGGCGAAGATCCCCATCACCACCACGACGACGAGCGAGCGCAGATCGCCGCCGCCGAACCGCGCGAGCGCGCCAAAACCGCAATTGCCCGCAAGTGCCATGCCATAGCCGAAGAGCAGCCCGCCCACGATCGAGGCGAGCGGGTTCCATCCGATCGAGAGGTAAAAGCTTTTCTCCGGCGCGGCGAACCCCAGCGCCTCGGCGCCGAAGACCCCGGCGATCGCCACCGCGAGCACCACGCCCCAAAGCCGCAGCCGCCGCTGATCCTCCCCGTAGGCCGCGCTTTCGAGCGCGCCGAGCGTGCAGAAATCGCCCAGCCGGGCCGCGAGGCCCAGCACACCGCCGCCGATCAGACCGACCAGCGCGGCAAGAACCTCCACCGGCATTTCCGCCATCTCTCCCCCCCGGTTGCCCCCTCCTCAGGGCTGGTTGCAATACATCTCGTAGATCAGCTCGACGATCCGCGCCGCGCGTCGGTCGGCCAGCGAATAATAGATCGCCTTGCCCTCGCGCCGGCAGCTCACCAGCCCCTCGAGCCGCAGCCGCGCCAGCTGCTGGCTCACCGCGGCCTGGCGCGATTCGAGCAGGTTCTCGAGTTCGGTCACCGATTTCTCGCCCGAGGAGAGGTGGCACATGATCATCAGCCGCCCCTCATGGGCGAGCGCCTTGAGCAGGTTCGCCGCCTGCTGCGCGCGACCGATCATCTCCTCCGGGTCGAGCAGCGCGCAGCGCTCCGGCCCGCCGGCCGCCCCGTCGGTCAGCCCGGTCTCTGTCGCCACCGCCCCTTGCGGGACATCGCGCCCCTCTGCCGTCATCCGGCCAGATCCCCTCGTCATCCGTGTCGCATGTCATCATGCCGTTTCATCGGCGATAGCATGCCCGCGCGGGGGAATCGAGTCGCATCCCGCGCGCGGCGGGGGCCGTCGGCGGCGCGCCGTCAGTTGACGATCAGCTCCGCCCCCGCGCCGGTAAGCGCCTGATCGAGCAGCCCCCAGAAGAAGTCCTCGCCCGGGTAGCCCTCGATCCGGCCGACCTCGCGCTTGCCCTGAAGGAGCACGAAGGTGGGGGTGAAAACCGGCGCCGGCCCGGTTTCGAGCCCCGTGGCCCAGTCGTCATGGATGTCGACGCGGGTGAGCGGGGCGGCCTTGCCCTCGGGCGTGAGCGGGTATTTCGGCGCGATCTCGGCATTCCAGCGCGCACAATAGACGCAGCCAACGCGCTCGACCATGATCAGGCGGAAAGCGGGGGTTTCCACTTCGGCAGAGGGCTGACCGCTGGCCTCCGGGGCAGGGGGCGCGGGTGATTCGGCACGCGCCGCGGGCAGGGGGATCCCCAGCGCCGCCGCAGCCAGCAGCGAAAAAAATGCAATGCGCATGATTGACGCACCCCCCGTTACATATAAAGATCGTAATATGTTCAGCGGGGCGGATCAAGAAACGGATCCGGGGAGGCCCTGCGGGAGGGACCATGATCATCGACCCGACGTTCGGGGGCGCGCTTCTCGCGGGCCTCCTCAGCTTTCTCACGCCCTGCATCCTGCCGATGGTGCCGTTCTACCTCAGCTACATGGCGGGGATCTCGATGTCCGAGCTGCGCGGCGATGGTGCGATCGCGCCGGGGGCGCAGCGCCGGCTCGTCGCCTCGGCGGTGGCCTTCGCGCTGGGCGTGACCACGATCTTCATGGCGCTCGGCCTTGGCGCCACCGCGCTTGGCGCCGCCGTGCGGCAATGGATGGGGCCGCTGAGCCTGATCGCCGCCGCGGTGCTCTTCCTCTTCGGGCTGCATTTCCTGGGTGTGCTGCGCATCCCCTTCCTCTATCGCGAGGCGCGGATCGAGGCGAAGGCCGATCCCTCGACGATCCTTGGCGCCTATGTCACCGGGCTTGCCTTCGGCTTTGGCTGGACGCCCTGCGTCGGCCCGGCCCTAGCGGCGATCCTGATGGTCGCCTCGGGGATGAACGGGGATCTTTTGCGCGGCACCGCGCTTTTGTTCTTCTACGGCATCGGCATGACGGCGCCCTTCGTGATCGCGGCCTTCTTCGCGAAGCCGTTCCTCGCGCTGATGCGCCGGCATCAGGCGAAGCTCGCCTATGTCGAGAAGGCGATGGGGGCGATGCTGATCCTCTTCGCCGTGCTGATCGCCACCGGCAAGGTCAGCGTGATCGCCGATTGGTTGATCCGCGCCGTGCCCTCTTTCACCACGCTTGGCTAGGGAGGAACCCCATGCGTTCGATCGTCACCGCCGCGCTCACCGCGCTTGCGCTCGCGCTGCCCGCCGCCGCCTCCGACCTTGGCGACGACGGGCTGCACAAGGAAAGCTGGTTCCAGGACACGTTCAAAGACATGCGCGAGGATCTCGCCACGGCCAATGCCGAGGGCAAGCGCTTCCTCGTGATCTGGGAGCAGCGTGGCTGCATCTACTGCAAGAAGATGCATGAAGAAGTGTTCTCCGACCCCGAGATCGCCGGGCTGATCGAGGACGGCTATTACGTCGTGCAGATGAACCTTTTCGGCGATGTCGAGGTCACCGATTTCGACGGCGAATCACTGCCCGAAAAGCAGATGGCGATGAAATGGGGGATCATGTTCACGCCGACGATGATGTTCTTCCCCGAGGAGGTGCCGGAGGGCGAGAGCGCGCAAAAGGCCGCCGTCGCGGCGATGCCGGGAGCCTTCGGAAAGGGCACGACGAAGGCGCTTCTGACCTGGGTAAAAAATCACGGTTACGAGAGCGGCGAGAATTTCCAGAAATACGTCGCGCAGCAGATGGGCCAGTGAGGGCGCTGCGCTGCGGCGGGAAAATCCGCTGCGGCGCAGAAATTATGATTTGAAATCAGTGTGTTGATTCGACCCCCGTTATGTTTCGCGGAACACAATGTTAAACATATAGATCTGTGAATTTAACTGTTGCGTCACTCCGCCGCATACGACTATCGTCGATGCAGGGAGAAGAAATGGGAGGTCTTCGATGAAACGCCATCTTGCGCTGCTTGTCGGCGCAACCGGATTCGCTGCGACTCTTGCTCACGCAGATGTGATGCCGACCGATGTTGCTTTCGGGGAAACGGGGGAGGTCGAGACCTCGCTCACCGGTGCGCCGGGCAACCCCGAGGAAGGCTCGAAGATCGCCACCACCCGCGCGCTCGGCAACTGTGTCGCCTGCCATCAGATCTCGTCGAACAAGGCGGATTTCCAGGGCAATGTCGGCCCGGTACTCGACGGCGCCGCCGACCGCTACAGCGAGGCGCAGCTGCGCGGCATCGTGATCGACGCCAAGCACACTTTCGCGGAGTCGGTGATGCCCGGCATGTACAAGACCGGCCCCTTCATCCGCCCCGGCGACGGCTACACCGGCAAGGCCGCGCCCGCCGATCTGCCGCCGATCCTCACCGCCGCCCAGGTCGAGGATGTCGTGGCTTACCTCATGACGCTCAAAGAGTGATCGACGCAATTCCAGGAGGACACTACATGAAACTGACGAGACGTGACGCGCTGACGCTGGCCGGGGCCGGCCTCGCCGCCACCGCGCTGCCCGGCGCGCTTTGGGCCGATGCCGCGACCGACGCGATCGCCGCCTTCACCGGCGGCGCCACCCCGGGCACCGGCGGGCTGACGCTCACCGCCCCCGAGATCGCCGAGAACGGCAACACCGTTCCGGTTTCGGTCGATGCGCCCGGCGCCACCGCGATCGCGGTCTTCGCCACCGGCAACCCGACGCCCGCCGTCGCCACCTTCACCTTCGGCCCGGCCGCCGGCTCGCAGATGGCCGCGACCCGCATCCGCCTGTCGAAGACGCAGGACGTGCTGGCGATCGCCAAGATGGCCGACGGCAGCTTCGTTCAGGCGAGTTCGACCGTGAAGGTCACCATCGGCGGCTGCGGCGGCTGATCTCGGTTCAGGGAGAGAAAAATGGATAACGTCAAACCCCGCGTGAAAGTCCCCTCCAAGGCGAAGGCCGGCGAGGTCGTCACCCTCAAGACGCTGATCTCGCATCCGATGGAATCGGGCCAGCGCAAGGACGACAAGGGCGCCCTGATCCCGCGCGAGATCATCAACCGCTTCACCTGTGAATTCAACGGCGCGATGGTGATCGACATCACCCTCGAACCGGCGATCTCGACCAACCCCTATTTCGAATTCGACGCCAAGGTCGATGCCTCGGGGGAGTTCAAGTTCACCTGGTATGACGACGACGGCTCGGTCTACGAGGACGCGAAGAAGATCGAGGTGGCCTGAGGCCGGAGCGGGGGCAGGGCGCGGGGGAGCGCGCCCGCCCGACATCCCGGCGCCGCAGATGCGCCGGGCAATCAGGGAGGAAAAAGCATGACTTCGCGCATCCGCGCCACCACTCTTGCCGTGGCGCTCGCCTGTCTGGCGGCCCCGGCGCTCGCCGACGAGATGGCGGACAAGCAGATCTCGACCGAAGAGCTCAACATCAACGGCGACACGCCGATCACCACGGTCGCGCCCGCCTCCGAGCTGCTCAAGGGCCATCTCGACACCGTCTATTCCGGCTGGCTCTTCCGCGAGGCGGACACCCGCCAGATGGAGCAGGACGATTTCGAGAACCCGAATTTCGTCTTCGTCGAACAGGCGCAGGACGTCTGGAACACCGCCGAGGGCACGGTCGGCAAGAGCTGCGCCGATTGCCACGGCACGCCGGAAGAGGGGATGAAGGGCGTGCGCGCCACGATGCCCAAGATCAACGCCGGCGGCGATCTGTGGTCGCTCGAGGACTACGTCAACGACTGCCGCGTGACCCGGATGGGCGCGGAGAAGTGGAAGTGGAACTCGCCCCAGATGAAGAACATGACCGCGCTGATCTCGGTGCAGTCGCGTGGCATGCCGGTGAATGTCGCGATCGACGGGCCCGCCGCTCCGCATTGGGAGAAGGGCAAGGAGATGTATTACACCCGCTATGGCCAGCTGGAGCTGAGCTGCGCGAGCTGCCATGAGCAGAACTACGGCAACTTCATCCGCGCCGACCACCTGAGCCAGGGCCAGGTCAACGGTTTCCCGGTCTACCGGCTGAAGGACGCGGGGCTCGTCTCGATCCATCAGCGCTTCGTCGGCTGCATCCGCGACACCCGCGCCGAGACCTTTGCCGCCGGCTCGCCCGAGTTCCACGATCTCGAGCTCTACGTCGCCTCGCGCGGCACCGGGCTCGACATCGAAGGCGCCGGCGTCCGTCCGTGATCCCTGACGCGGAGGGGCGACCCTCCGCGTTCTCCCCCCTGAAAACATTCACATATCGCTATGTCTCGGAGGTCTCCCGATGCCTCCGGCCGGTGGCCCCCGCAAGGGGAAAGGAGAGAGCATGATTTCGCGGCGCGAATTCCTTCAGGCGGGTCTGGCCGCCTCGACCATCCTCGGTGCGACGGGGCTGTCGCGCTGGTCGCGCGTGATGGCGCAGCAGGCGCTGACGCAGGACCAGCTTCTGCAGTTCGACGCTTTCGGCAATGTCACGCTGATCCATATCACCGACCTGCATGCGCAATCGGTGCCGATCTTCTTCCGCGAGCCGGAGGTGAATATCGGGGTGGGCGACGCCCGCGGCCAGCCGCCGCATGTGACCGGCGCCGACTTCCTGAAGATGTTCAAAATCGAACCGAATTCGCCCGAAGCCTACGCCCTGACCTATGAAAACTTCACTGATCTTGCAAAATCCTATGGCAAGATGGGCGGCATGGACCGCGTCGCCACGGTGGTGAAGGCGATCCGCGCCGAGCGCCCCGAGGCGCTGCTGCTTGACGGCGGCGACACCTGGCACGGCTCGCTCTCCTCGCTGAAATCGGCGGGGCAGGACATGGTCGACATCATGAACACGCTGAAGGTCGATGCGATGACCTCGCATTGGGAATGGACCTTCGGCCAGGACCGGGTGAAGGAGATCGTCGACGGGCTGCCCTTCGCCTTCCTCGGCGCGAATATCTTCGACGTGGAATGGGACGAGCCCGCCTTCGAGCCCTACAAGATCTTCGAGACGGGCGGCGTGCGCGTCGCCGTCATCGGCCAGGCCTTCCCTTACCTGCCGATCGCGAACCCGAAATGGATGTTCCCCGATTACTCCTTCGGCATCCGCGAGGAGCGGATGCAGGCGGTGGTCGACGAGGTGCGCGCCGAGGGCGTCGATCTGGTCGTTTGCCTGTCGCACAACGGTTTCGACGTCGACCGCAAAATGGTGAGCCGCGTCAAGGGGATCGACGTGATCCTGACGGGCCACACCCATGACGCGGTGCCCGAACCGGTGCTGATCGGCGACACGATCCTGATCGCCTCGGGCTCGAACGGCAAGTTCGTCAGCCGCGTCGATCTCGACGTGCGCGAGGGCAAGATGATGGGCTTCCGCCACAAGCTGATCCCGATCTTCTCCGACGTGATCACCCCCGATGCCGAGATGACCGCGGTGATCGAGGCCGGCCGCGCCCCTTACAAGGCCGAGGCCGAGGAGGTGATCGGCACCACCGAAAGCCTGCTTTACCGGCGCGGCAATTTCAACGGCACCTGGGACGATCTGATCTGCGACGCGATGCTGACCGAGCGCGACGCGGAGATCGCGATGTCGCCCGGCGTGCGCTGGGGCACGACGCTGCTTCCGGGCGACAAGATCACCCGCGAGGACATTCTCAACTGTACCTCGATGACCTATGGCGCCTGCTACCGCACCGAGATGACCGGCGAGACGATCAAGACCGTGCTCGAGGATGTCGCCGACAACCTCTTCAACACCGACCCCTATTATCAGCAGGGCGGCGACATGGTCCGCATCGGCGGCATGGGCTACGCGATCGACGTCTCGAAGCCGATCGGGCAGCGCATTTCCAACATGACGCTGGTCAAGGACGGCTCGGCGATCGACCCGGCGCGCAAATACACCGTCGCCGGCTGGGCCTCGGTCAACGAGGGCACCGAGGGGCCGCAGATCTGGGACGTGATCGAGGATTACGTGCGCAAGCAGGGCACGATCACGCTTACGCCGCGTGAGAACGTGACCGTCACCGGCGCCTGAAGATCGCCGTGCAAGAGATTGAACCAAGGGAGAAAAAGATGGACGAGAAGGAACGCGACAGCGCCGTTTCCGGCTCCCCGGTGATGGGGCGGCGCGGCTTTCTGCGCGCGGGCGCCTCGGTCGGTGCGCTCGCCGTGGGCGCGGGCGCCGGGGCCAGGGCGATGGCCGAGGGCACGCCCGATCCGCTGATCACCGAGCAGCAGCCCTGGGCGAGCCAGTGGGGCGACGGCGTCGACGCCACCCCCTACGGCCTGCCGATCCGGTTTGAGGGCGACGTGATCCGGCGCAACGTGCCCTGGCTCACCGCGGATGTGGTCTCCTCGATCAACTTCACGCCGATCCACGCGCTTGACGGCACGATCACGCCGACCGGCTGCGCCTTCGAGCGCCACCACTCGGGCGCGATCGAACTGGCGAAGGAAGACTACCGGCTGATGATCAACGGCCTCGTCGAGACGCCGCTGGTCTTCACCTACGAAGACCTCGAACGCTTCCCGCGGGTGAACCGCACCCTCTTCCTCGAATGCGCGGCGAACTCGGGCATGGAATGGGCGGGCGCGCAGCTCAACGGCGTGCAGTTCACGCAGGGCATGATCCACAACATGCAATATTCCGGCGTGCCGCTGCGCACGCTCCTCGAAGAGGCAGGCGTCAAGCCCGAGGGCAAATGGGTCTATGTCGAGGGCGCCGATGCCTCCTCGAATGGCCGCTCGATCCCGCTCGAGAAGGCGATGGACGACGTCATCGTCGCGATCAAGGCCAATGGCGAGGCGCTGCGCAAGGAGCATGGCTATCCCGCGCGGCTCTGCGTGCCGGGCTGGGAAGGCAACATGTGGGTGAAGTGGCTGCGCCGCGTCGAGGTGACCGACGAGCCGGTGCAGTCGCGCGAGGAGACCTCGAAATACACCGACACGCTCGCCGATGGCACCTCGCGCAAATGGACCTGGGTAATGGATGCGAAATCGGTCATCACCTCGCCCTCGCCGCAGATGCCGATCCGGCATGGCAAGGGGCCGCTGGTGATCACCGGCCTCGCCTGGTCGGGCCGCGGCGCGATCACCCAGGTCGATGTCTCGATCGACGGCGGCAAGAGCTGGCAGGTCGCGCGGCTCGCCGAGCCGGGCGTCGCGATGGCGCTCACTCGCTTCTATCTCGACTTCGACTGGGACGGTTCGGAGATGCTGTTGCAATCCCGCGCCCATGACGAGACCGGCTATGTCCAGCCGACGAAGGACCAGCTGCGCGCCATTCGCGGCGAGAACTCGGTCTATCACAACAACGGGATCCAGACCTGGTGGGTCAAGCCGACGGGGGAGGCCGAGAATGTCGAAGTGTCTTCGTAATCTGATGCTGGGCGCGGCGCTGCTCGCGCCGCTCGCGGCCCCGGCGCAGGCCGAGAAGATGGGCCTTGGCCGTCCGGCGCTGCCCGAGGAGATCGCGGCCTGGACGGTCGAGGTTTTTCCCGATGGCAAGAACCTGCCCGAGGGCTCGGGCTCGGTCGCCGATGGCGAGGAGCTGTTTTCGGAGAAATGCGCGGTCTGCCACGGCGAGTTTGCCGAGGGCGTCGACAACTGGCCGAAGCTGGCGGGCGGCGACGGCACCCTTGCCGACAAAGATCCGCTGAAGACGGTGGGCAGCTATTTCCCTTATCTTTCAACGGTCTGGGACTATGCACACCGCTCGATGCCGTTCGGCAATGCCGGCACGCTCAGCACTGACGAGACTTATGCGATCGTCGCCTATATCCTCTATTCGAACGATCTCGTGGAGGATGACTTCGTGCTGTCGAAGGAGAATTTCCTCGACGTGAAGATGCCGAATGCGGAGGGGTTCATCGTCGATGACCGGCCGGAAACGGAATATCCGGAATTCTCGAAACCGGCCTGCATGACCGATTGCAAGACCGACGTGAAGATCACGCGGCAGGCGACCGTGCTCGACGTGACCCCGGACGAGGCGAAGGGGGAGGCGGTGGCGGCCGCCGAACCGGCCGCAGAACCGGCCGCAGCCGCAGCCGACACCCCGGCCGAGGCGGCCCCGGCCCCGGAGGCGCCCGCCGCGGCGGCGATCTCCGAGGATCCGGCGGTGATCGCGCAGGGCGAGAAGATCTTCGTCAAGTGCAAGGCCTGCCACATGATCGGCGCGGGCGCGAAGAACAAGGTGGGCCCGGTGCTCAACGGCGTGATCGGCCGCACCGCCGGCACCGCCGAGGGCTTCAAATATTCGCCGGCGATGAAGGATGCCGGCGCCGGCGGGCTCGTCTGGAACCCCGAGACGATCGCCACCTATCTGCATGATCCGAAAGGTTTCGTGCCGAAGAACAAGATGGCTTTCGCCGGGCTGAAGACCGCCGAGGAAGCCGCCGCGGTGATCGCCTATCTCAATTCCGCCGGGAAGTGATCCCTGAAACCCGGCGTCCCTGGCCCGCCCCCTCGGGGGCGGGTTTTTCGTTCGGGCCCCGGCCCCGGGCAAATGCGAAACGCCCCCGAAGGGGCGTTGCAGCGTCTTGCGGACGCGGGCGGCGCAGGGACGGAGCGGCCGCCGGAAACGGTCCGATCAGGCGCGCGCGGCGCGCTTGTCGGTGGGGGCGGTCGGATGCAGACGGATCATCACTTCGCGCGCGGCCGCGATGCCGATGACGATAAGCGCGATCGTGTCGAAGCTGAGCATTTCCATCTGGTCCTCCATCCGGCGTTTCTTTCGGTTGCTTAACCATTCGCTTCCGATTGCGGCGGAAACAAGGCGCAACTTCGGTCATTCCACGACGGGCCGGGCGGCGGATCACGCGCCGGATCACGGGGAGGGCCGCGCGCGGGGGCTTGACCTCGGCGGTGCCTCCGATACCGATGGGGCAGCAATGACCGGAGGCCCCATGCTCTACGCCTTCACCGCGGGAACGCGCGGCCTTGCCCGGATGGGGCAGGAAACCCCGATGTCGCCCGGGGCGCAGATCTCGCATGCGCTCTGGATCGACCTCTATCGCCCGCTCGACAGTCAGATCGCGGCGGTCGAGGGGCTTGGCGTCGAGGTGCCGACGCTCGCCGACATGGAAGAGATCGAGATCTCGAACCGGCTTTACCGCGAGGACGGCACCGATGTGATGACCGTGGTGCTGCCCGGGATCACCCCCGATGGCGGGCAGATCTCGGGCCCGGTCACCTTCATCCTGAACAAGGAGCGGCTGATCACCGTGCGCCACCACGCGCCGCGCAGCTTCGACACTTTCCCCGAGCGCGCCGACCGCTCCACCGCCGGCTGCACCACGCCCGAACGCATCTTCCTGGGCCTGATCGAGGAGATCGTCGCACGGCAGGCCGACCTGCTCGAGGGGATCGGCCGTGCGCTCGACCAGGTCTCGGCGCATGTGCTGGGGGACGCGAATTCGGAGGAGCTGCAACGCGCGCTCGGCGATGTCGGGCGGCAGGGCGAACTCCTCGGCCGGATCCGGCTTGCGCTGCTCACGCTCGAACGGGCGCTGTCCTTCTACGATCAGACGCTGAGCACCAGCCCGCAGGGCAAGGATCTGCATGCGATCGTGAAAAGCCAGATCCGCGACATCGGCTCGCTCGCCGTGCACGGCGATTTCCTCTCCTCGCGCGTCTCGCTTTCGGTCGATGCCACGCTCGGCATGATCAACCTCGCGCAGAACGACACGGTGCGGATCGTCTCGGTCGTCACCGCCTTGTTCCTGCCGCCGACGCTGATCGCCTCCGCCTATGGCATGAACTTCGCCTCGATGCCCGAGCTCGACAAGAGCTGGGGCTATCCTTTCGCGATCGGGCTGATGGTGGTTTCGGCGGTGGGCACCTGGGCCTTCTTCAAGTGGAAGAACTGGCTCTGACCGCGCGTTCGAGTATTTTTTCCAAGAAAAAGCAGCGGCTTACTTGCAAAGCTTCATCTGCGGGTCGAGCCGGTGATATTCGCGCCCGCTGATCGTCTGCATCTTCGTCGAGCGGCTCCAGACCGCGTTCCACTTCTGCAGCACGCCGGCGCGGTAATAGCGCGCCATCAGCTGGTTCATGATCGGCGCGGGCTTGCCCGAGGCGATGAAATGCGGCGCGTGGAAGCCGATCAGCGCGTCGGGGGCGACGCAGGCATTGGGGATCGTCATCAGGAGCGTGCAGGCGGAGGCGCAATAGCCGCGGAACTCGACCCGGCGGCCGGAATTGGCAAGCTCGTCGCGGCGCATCACATAGCCGGTGACATTGCCGCCGTCGTCGTCGCGGATCACGATCGGCCCCTTGCTCGAGACCGTCGCGCTTTGCCGCGCGCTGGCGGGGGCGGCGGTTTCGGTGACGCAGCCGGCAAGCGCCGCGACGGTGAGGAGAATCGGGAACAGGGTCGATCGCATCAGGGCCTCCGTTTTGGCGGCAGGATAGCGGTGGCGGCGCGGGGGGCAAGGCCGGGGCAGGGGGCTCGGCGGCGGCCCGCTCAGCCGGGTCGCTCAGCGGGTGAGGACCATCCGCGTGCCGTCGAACTCGACCTTGGCGAAACCGGTGAGATAGCTCATGCCCAGAAGCGAGGTGTCGAGCTCCCCGCCATTCACCGCCGCGCGCACGTTGCTCGCATGGATCGGGCCGAGATCGAGCGTGTCGAGCCGCACCGGCGCCATCGCCACTGTGCCATTCGCGGTGCTCGCCATCCCGGTATAGGCGAGGTTAGCGGTGTCGATGCCGACGCGGGCGGCGTCGCGCTGGGTGAGCGTCACGCCACTCGCCCCGGTGTCGACGAGAAAGCGCAGATCGACCCCGTTCACCGTCGCGGTGAGGTAGTAATGCCCGTCCATCGCGAGCGGCGCCTCGATCCGGCCGTCGCCAAGCACCGCCTGCCGCGGCAGGAGCGCGCCCTTGATATCGGTCCACATCCCGGCGACCGCGACGAGGCCAAGGAAGATCAGCGCCCAGATCATGATCTGTTGCAGCGTCTGGCCCGGGCGGCGGCGCAGGCTCGCGATCACCGAGGCGCCCACCACCATCAGCAGCAGGACGAGATAGACGATGTTCGGTGTGTTGCTGCCCATGTCCGGCCTCCTCGCCCCGATGTAGGGGCGGGGGCGCGGCTTGTCACCCCCCGCGCGGGCGCGCGCCGCTCAGCGCGCGATCGGCAGGGAGGCGATGATCCCCGCGCCGCGCAGCCCGTCGAGGATGAATTGCACCGCAAGCGCGGCGAGCAGCATGCCGAGCAGCCGGGTCACCACCATCGTGCCGGTGCGTCCGAGCGCGCGTTCGAGCGGCGTGGCGAGCAGGAAAAGCGCCAGAACGCAGGCGAGCACCGCGAGCATCACGCCATGCACCTCGAAAAGATGCAGCCCGCCGTGGCCCGAACCGGCCAGGAGGATCATCGTCGCCATCGCGCCCGGGCCCGCGATCAGCGGCGTGGCGAGCGGAAAGACCGAAGGGTCATGCGCGGGCTCGAGCGCGGCCTCGGCCGATTGCCCCTCCCGCCGCTGGGTGCGCCGCTCGAAGAGCATGTCGAGCGCGGTGAGGAAAAGCAGCATGCCCCCCGCGATGCGGAAGGCGGGCATCGAGATGCCGATCCCGGCGAGCAGCCGGTCGCCGAAGAGGCCGAAAAGCGTGAGCAGGATCGCCGCGATCACCAGCGCGCGCAGCCCCACCGCAAGCCGCGCCCGGGCGTCCATCCCCTGCGTCAGCGCAAGGAAAAGCGGCACGAGGCCGATCGGATCGACCACGACGAAAAGGGTGACGAAGGCGGTGATGAATTCGCTCGTGGTCATGGCCGGAGCCTAGCGGCTTTCGCCGCGCTCCGCCAGCGGCGGCGCGGCGTCACCGGGGGCATCACCGGGGGCGTCGTCGTCCGGGGCGTCGTTGTCAGGGGCGGTGTCACCGGGGGCGGGCTCGCGTGGCAGGGCGGCGGCGATCTTGCGCGCAAGGCTCGTCGCGCCCGCGCCGATGCGGGTAT
Organism: Paenirhodobacter sp.; assembly: GCF_050177655.1. Taxonomy (NCBI): domain Bacteria; kingdom Pseudomonadati; phylum Pseudomonadota; class Alphaproteobacteria; order Rhodobacterales; genus Paenirhodobacter; species Paenirhodobacter sp. The sequence continues at coordinate 42,120 of NZ_JBFXGV010000011.1, read as the reverse complement.
CGGCATGGGCCTCGGCGAGGCGCAGCAGGTGATCGAGCGCGGCGAGCTCGTCTTGCGTGAGCACGAGCGGCGGCAGCGCGACCGCGCGGCGCAGCATGTAGCCCATGCCGCGGCTGCCCACCACCGGCACGCCGAACTCTGCCAGCGCCGCCATGTCGCGCCAGATCGTGCGCTCGGACACGCCGAGCCGCGCCGCCATGTCCGAGGCGCGCAGCACCGCACCGTCGCGCAGCATCTCGATCAGTTTCTGCAGCCGGTCCGGTCGTGCCATGGCGCCCTCCGCCCGCGAGATTAGCCGATCGCGGCGCAACTGACAAATAACTGTCAGTAATCTGCGCTACGGGGGCGGGCCGCGCCGGAATCGCTCTTTGCCGGCGCGCCGCCAGACCGTAAACCGGAGAAAACGACAACCGGCGCCAGGGCGCCAAAGGGGAAAGACATGCTCAACAACATCGGTATTCCGGGCCTTCTGCTGATCGCGGTCGTGGTTCTCGTGCTTTTCGGCAAGGGCAAGGTCAGCTCGCTCATGGGCGAGGTCGGCAAGGGCATCACCGCCTTCAAGAAGGGCGTGGACGACGGCGCCAAGGAAATCGAGAGCGCCAAGGCCGACGAGGCGAAGGACGTCACGCCCGCCGACAAGGACAAGGCCTGATCCGGCGCCCGGGGGCTGAAAGATGTTCGATATCGGTTGGAGCGAGCTTCTGCTGATCGGCGTGGTGGCGCTGATCGTGGTGGGGCCGAAGGATCTGCCCGTGATGTTCCATTCGCTCGGGCGGATGACCGCGAAGGCGCGGGCGATGGCGCGCGAATTCTCGCGCGCGATGGAGGATGCGGCGAAGGACACCGGGCTCGACGCGGCCGCGGCGGATCTCAAGGACATCGCCTCGAAGAAGTCGCTCGGCATCGCCGCGCTCGAACGCGCGACCGAGAAATTCGAGAAATGGGAGCCGAAGCTGCCCGGCGCGACCAAGGTCGCGGGTTGCGATACGGCGGCGAAGCCCGCCTTCGAGCCCGATCCCGACCTGCTGGCCGAGCTTGACGCGGCCGAGCTCGAGGGCGAGCCGGAGATCGAGGCCGCCCCGGCGCCCGCCGCCGCCCCCGTCGCAGCCCCGGCCCCGGCGGCGAAGGCCGCGAAACCGAAGGCCGCGAAGCCCAAGGCGGAGAAATCCGCCGAGGCAAAGCCCAAGGCCCCGCGCAAGACCGCCGCGAAAAAGGCGCCGGCGAAGAAATCCGCGCCGAAGGACGAAGCATGAGCACCGAAGAGATCGACGATTCCGCCGCCCCGCTGGTCGAGCATCTGGCCGAGCTGCGCACCCGCCTGCTTTACGCGCTCGGCGCTTTCGTCGTGGCGATGGTGATCTGCTACACCTTCTGGCAACCGGTCTTCAATTTCCTGACCCATCCGATCTGCGAATCCCTCGCCGAGCGGCACCAGCAATGCGGCCTTTACCTGATCAAGCTGCAGGAAGGCTTCTTCGTCGCGATCAACATCTCCTTCCTCGGCGGCTTCGCGATGAGCTTTCCGGTGATCGGCTATCAGCTCTGGCGCTTCGTCGCGCCCGGGCTCTACCGCTCCGAGAAACAGGCGTTCCTGCCGTTCCTCGTCGCTTCGCCGGTGATGTTCTTCGCGGGCGCGGCCTTCGCCTATTACGTGATCCTGCCGATGGCCTTCAATTTCTTCCTCGGCTTCCAGCAGGGCGGCCTCGGCGAGGAGGGCACGAACCAGCTCGCCTCGATCGGGTTTCAGGGCTCGGTGCAGGAATATCTGAACCTGACGACGAAATTCATCCTCGCCTTCGGCATCTGCTTCCAGCTGCCGGTGCTGCTCACGCTGATGGGCAAGGCGGGGCTCGTTTCGTCGAAGGGCCTCGCCAGCGTGCGCAAATACGCCGTCGTCATCATCCTGATCGTCGCCGCCGTCGCCACGCCGCCCGATGTGATCAGCCAGGTGACGCTGTTCTCGGTGGTCTACGGGCTTTACGAGATCTCGATCCAGCTCGTCGCCCGCATCGAGCGCAAGCGCAAGGAAAAGGCGATCGCCGAGGGCACCTGGGACGAGGACGAGGAGGAGGGCGAATGACCGACGCGCTCAAACGCATCGCCGAGGCGCTCGAGCGCCTCGCGCCGGCGCCGCGCCCTGCGCCTGACTTCGGGCAGGCCGAGGCCTTCCTCTGGCACACTTCCCCCGACCGGCTTGAACCGGTCGCAAAGGTGAACCGGGTCGATCTGAACCTGTTGCAGGGGATCGACCGCGCGCGCGACACGCTTCTGGCGAACACGCTGCAATTCGCGCGCGGCGCGGCGGCGAACAACGCGCTCCTCTGGGGCGCGCGCGGCATGGGGAAAAGCTCGCTCGTGAAGGCGGTGCATGCCGAGGTGCTGCGCCAGGGGCTCTCGCTCAAGCTCGTCGAGCTTGCGCGAGAGGATCTGCCCTCGGTCGGGCGGCTGCTGACGATCCTGCGGGCCTCCGGCCAGCGCTTCGTGCTTTTCTGCGACGACCTGAGCTTCAGCCATGACGATCAGCATTACAAATCGCTGAAAGCGGTGCTCGACGGCGGCATCGCCGGGCGACCGGCGAATGTGCTCTTCTACGCCACCTCGAACCGGCGCCATCTGATGCCGCGCGACATGATCGAGAATGAGCGTTCGACCGCGATCAACCCCTCCGAGGCGGTCGAGGAGAAGGTCTCGCTTTCGGATCGCTTCGGCCTCTGGCTCGGCTTCCACCCCTGCGGGCAGGACGAGTTCCTGAGCATGATCGAGGGCTATTGCGCGGCCTATGGCGTCGAGATCGGCGCGGAGGAGCTGCGCGCCGAGGCGATCGAATGGCAGGCGACGCGCGGCGCGCGCTCGGGCCGTGTCGCCTGGCAATATTTCACCGATCTCGCGGGCCGGCGCGGCATCGCGCTCTGATCCCCAGACCCCGGAACCCCGAACCCCGCGGCCATAACCGCGGGGTTTTTGCTGCGCTGATTACGAATGAATTGGCGAAAGTCATCCAATAACTCCGCCATTTCATACGCAATCACCGGGGCGTATCTCCTGCTGCATCGAACACAGCCACCGCGGGACACGGTGCATCAGGAGAATGAAAATGACCAATCTGCTTCAGGACTTCGGCTTCGGCTCGGCTGGCGGCATCGCGCTTGCGGCGCTGCTTCTTCGGCTTGCGCTGGGCGGGCTCTTCCTCGCCCATGCCGGGCTGAAATATTTCGTCTTCACCCCGGCCGGCGCCGCGGGCTACTTCAAGTCGCTGGGCCTGCCCGGTTTCTTCGCCTATCTCACCATCGCGGCGGAAACGCTGGGCGGCATCGCGCTGATCCTCGGCTTCCAGACGAGCCTCGTCGCCCTTCTGCTCGTGCCGGTGATCGGCGGCGCCACCTTCTTCGGCCATCGCAAGAACGGCTTCTGGTTCACCAATGCGAATGGCGGCTGGGAATATCCCGCCTTCTGGACGCTGGCGGTTCTGGTGCAGGCGCTGATCGGTGGCGGCGCGCTGGCGCTCACGGCCTGACCGGGGAGGGGGGCGCTGCCCCCCGCTGACGCTCCCCCCGAGGTATTTTTGGCAAGATGAAAGCCTTTTTCTTTTCATCTTGCCCAAAATACCTCGGGGGTGAATGCCGAAGGCAGAGGGGGCAGCGCCCCCTTTCTGCTACATCAGCAAGAGCACGATGATCTGCGGCGCGAGGATGCGCAGACACATCACCAGCGGGTAGACGCTCGCATAGCCGATCGACTGCGCCGCCGAGGGCGACATCGCATTGGCGAAGGCGAGCGCGGGCGGATCGGTCATCGAGCCCGCCAGCACGCCGACAAGGCTCAGATAGTTCACTTTCCACACGATCCGCGCCGCAAACCCGACGAGAAGCAGGGGCAGAAGGGTGATGATCGAACCATAGAGCATCCAGCTCAGCCCGTCGCCCGAGACCAGTGTCTCGACGAAATGATCGCCCGCCTTCAGCCCCACCGCGGCGAGGAAGAGCACGATGCCAAGCTCGCGCAGCGCGTGGTTCGCGACCGGCGGCATGAAGAAGACGAAGGGGCCGAAGAAGCCGATGCGCGAGAGCAGGATCGCCACGACGAGCGGCCCGCCGGCCAGGCCGAGCTTCAGTGGCGCGGGCAGGCCCGGCACCAGGATCGGGATCGAGCCGACCAGAACGCCGAGGATGATGCCGAAGAACACGCCCGAGAACTGCACGATCTCGAGGCTGCCCTTCTTGTCGCCGATCAGCGGCTTCACCGCTTCGATGTCCTCCTTCGCGCCGACGACGGTCAGGATGTCGCCGAATTGCAGCGCCAGCCCGCCATCCGCCGGCAGCTGCGTGCCCGCCCGCATCACCCGCGAGATCGTCACGCCGCGGCCCTCGAGCCCGAGATCGCGGATGTGCCGGCCAAGCGCCTTCTGCGCGGTCACCGCGACGCGCTGCCAGGCGAGCGCGGTGCCCTTCGTCGTGGTCGCGCCGCTCTCGACCTCCTCGCCGAGGATCAGCACCATCGCATGCAGCCGCTCCGCCGGGCCGACGAGATGCAGCACGTCACCCAGCGCGAGCTTCATCCCGCGGTCGGGGTGCATCAGCGTCTCACCGCGCCGCAGCCGGGAGACGACGACGCCGCGGTCGTAAAGATCGGGCACTTCGCCAAGCGTGATCCCGGTGAAATTCGGGTTGCGCACGGCGACGTTCAGCGCCGGCAGCTCTGCCGCGCCGCGTTTGCGCGCGGCGTCGAAGGCGGCCTCCTCCTCGGTCAGGCGGATGCGCAGCACCGCGCGGATCACCAGCATCGCGGTGAGAATGCCGACGATGCCGAAAGGATAGGCCACGGCATAGCCGAGCGGGGGCGCGGCGAGCGCCTCGGGCGGGGCGCCGATTTCCTTGAGCACCTGCGTCGCGGCGCCAAGGCCCGGCGTATTGGTCACCGCGCCCGACATCAGCCCGACGAGCGCGGGCACCGGGATGCCGGCGATGAAATGCAGCGCGACGGCGGTAAGCACGCCGACCACGACGATCGCCGCGGCGATCAGGTTCAGCTGCAGCCCCGCCTTTTGCAGCGTCGCGAAGAAGCCGGGGCCGACCTGGATGCCGATCGTGAAGACGAATAGGATGAGCCCGAATTCGCGCGTGAACTCGAGCATCTCGGCGTTGAATTCGATCCCCGCAGCGGAGGCCACATGGCCGACGAAGATCCCCGCGAAAAGCACGCCACCGATGCCGAGACCGACCCCGCGCCAGTTCAGCCCGCCCAGCAGCAGGCCGAGCGCGGCGGCGAGCGAGAGCCCGGCGGAGACGAGCGCGACGGGAGAAAGCGCCTGGATGAAGGCAAGAATCGCAGCCATCGACGACACTCCGGACAATGATGGGCCTAGGGCGGAGGCTGCGCTGCTTTGCAGCACAAATCAACGGGCGGCTTCCTCAAATGCAAAAAAGCGGGCCAATGGCCCGCTTTTTCAGCGTGTTAGCCCTCTCATTGCAGATAGGGCACCGGATCGACCGAGTTGGTGAAGCCCTGCCGCACCTCGAAATGCACGAAGCTCGGATCGCCGGCATGCACCTTGGCGATGCTCTGGCCGCGCTTCACCGTGTCGCCCTTCTGCACCGAGATGCCGTCGATATTGGCATAGACGGTGACGAGGTCGTTCGCGTGCTTGATCGCGAGGAAATAGACGTTGTCGGTGTCGCGCGAGATCAGCAGAACGGTGCCCGCCTCGGCGGCCTGCACCGCGGTGCCGGGCGCGGCGGAGATGTCGACGCCGTCATACTTGCCCTTGACATAGGGGCGGATGATCGAGCCCGCGACCGGCATCGCCAGCTTCGATCCGCCCGAGGCGGCGGTGCGGTTCGCGCCGAGATCGGGGGCGGCGGACTTGTCGACCGGCGCGCTCGCCTTCGGCGGGTTCTCCGCGGGCAGGGGCTTGGCGGCCGAGGGCGGCTCGGGCGTGGGCGAGCCCGCGCCGGGCTGGGTCACCTCGGTCGCGGCGACCTTCGGCGCGGTGCCGGAGGCGACCGGGATCAGCAGATATTGCCCCTCGCGCACCGACATGTCGGCGGGCAGGCCGTTCCATTCGGCGAGCGATTTCGCCGAGACGTTGTAATAGCGCGCGATCGAATAGGCGGTCTCGCCGCGGGCGACCTTGTGCCGGACCGGCTCCGAGGCGGCGGGCTGCATCCCGGTCGCGGGCTTTGCCGCGGGGGCGGCGGCGGCCGTGGTCGTGGTCTTGCTCACCGCGCTCGTCTGCGCCGGGCGGTTCGCCTCCGCGCGGTCGATCGCACCCGAGGCGAGGGTGGTGATGTCGATCTTCTCGCTGCCGGTGGTGGCGCTTGCCACAGCGGTGCTGGCCGCCGGCTCCGCGACGCGCCGCGGCAGGGCGAGCACCTCGCCCTTGTTGAGCGTGCTCGCCGCGGTCACCGCATTGTATTTCGCCAGCTCGCCGGCATCGACGCCGACGCGGGAGGCGACCGAGGCGACGGTATCGCCGCGCCGCGCCACCGCGACCTGATAATTCGGATAGGAGATCACGCCGCGGCTGTCGGGCTCGGGGCGCGGGGCGGTGGCCTGACGCGCGGCCTCCGACGTGTCGAGGCCGATCTGGCCGAAGCGCCGCAGATCGGGGTCGAACTGGCCGTTGCTGCAGGCGGTGAGCGCGGCAAGGGCGCAGCCGGCCAGCAAAAGCCGGGGGAATTGGCGGGCGGGGGCTCGATTCATCGCTCTGTCCTCGTCTTGGCGGACCCCTGTCGCCGGGGCCTTCGTCCGGTTTCGCCCCGGTTCAGTCGCTCGCCATACCCTCGACGAGGGGAACGAAACGCACCGGGCGCAATTCCTCGTAATTCAGTCCCGTTTCGGTCCGGGTCACCCGGATCAGGCTTTGCACCGTGTCCGACTGCCCGACGGGCAGCACCATGATACCGCCGATCTTCAGCTGGGACAACAGAGGGCCGGGCGGATCCTCGGCCGCGGCGGTGACGATGATGCGATCGAAAGGCGCCTGATCGGGCAGCCCGCGGGTGCCGTCGCCCGCGATCGCGACGATATTGGGCAGGCCGAGCCGGTCGAAGAGCGCCGAGGCCTCGCGCACGAGGCGGCGGTGGCGGTCGATCGTGTAGACGCGCCGCGCGATCTGGCTCAGTACCGCGGCCTGGTAGCCCGAGCCGGTGCCGATCTCGAGCACGGTGTCGCGCGGGCCGACGGCGAGCGCCTGCGTCATCAGCCCCACGATCGAGGGCTGCGAGATCGTCTGGCCGCAGGCGATCGGCAGCGGCATGTCCTCATAGGCGCGCTCGGCGAAGAGGCCGCGCACGAAGGGGCCGCGATCGACCGCCTCCATCGCGGAAAGCACCCGCGCCTCCGTCACGCCCTTCGAGCGCAGCGCGAAGAGGAAGCGCATCTTGCGCTCGGCGAGGTCTTCGCCTTCCTCTTCGGGCTGCTCGGTCATGCGAGACGCGCCTCCAGTTCGGCCAGGACGTCATGGGCGGTGAGATCGGCGCGCATCGGCGTGACCGCGATATAGCCCTCGAGATTGGCGGCGGCATCGGTGCCCGGCGCGGTCGCGGTGTGCTGCGGGCCGCCCTTGATCCAGAGGAAACGCCGCCCCGTCGGCGAGCGATGCGGCTCGACCGTGAAGAAGCTGTCGGTGCGATAGCCCTGAGCCGCGACGCGCGTGCCCTTCACCTGTGCGGCCGGCACCGGCGGGAAGTTCACGTTGTAGAAGACGCGATAGGGCCCGTCGTCCCAGACGCCGTTCTCCCAGAGCCGCCGCACGAGGGCGGGGCCATGCACGCGCGCGGCCTCGAACGGGTCGATCCCGGGGCCCATGCAGTCGGGGCCGAGGAACTGGCTCAACGCGATCGCCGGGATGCCCTGCAGCGCCGCCTCCATCGCGCCGCCGATCGTGCCGGAATAAAGCGCGTTCTCGGCGGCGTTGTTGCCGCGGTTCACCCCCGAGAGCACGAGATCGGGGCGCCCGCCCTCGAGCACGTCGTAAAGCCCGGCCAGCACGCAATCGGCGGGGCTGCCTTCGGCGGCATAGCGGCGCTCGGAGAGCCGCGCGATCATCATCGGATGGGTGTAGGAAATGCAATGCCCGACGCCCGATTGCTCGAAGGCGGGGGCGACGGTCCAGACCTCGCCCTCCGGCCCGGCGAGATCGCGCGCGATCATCTCGAGAACCTCGAGCCCGGGCGCGTTGATGCCGTCGTCATTGGTGATGAGAATGCGCATGTGGTCCCCTTTCGCCCCTGCTTAGCGTGGCCCGGGCAGGGCGACAAGCGCCGGGGGGGAGCGGGGTGAATTTGGGGGGAACTGTGCCCGATGGGACTCGGTCGGGCGGCCGGGGAGGGGGGCGCTGCCCCCCGCTGCCGCTCCCCCCGGGATATTTCCGCTCTATAGAAACAGCTTTCTACAGAGTGCAAATATCCCGGGGGTGAAGGCGCGGCACGCGCCGAGGGGGCAGCGCCCCCTTCCGGCTCAGAGTTCGGAAAGCAGGCGCAGGGCCTCGGCGCGGAAATCGGCGAGTTTCGTGCGGTCTTCGGTCGGGAAGAAGCGGGCACGGGTGGCGGTGGCCATCGGCTGCGGTTCGGCGATCACCACGCGCGGGCCGATCTTCACCGTCTCCGCCTGCCAGCTGCGCGCAAGCGCGATCTGCCCGGCCTTGGTCGCGCCGTAGCTGCCGAAGAACTTCTGCCCGCCGCGCGGATCGTCGAAGAAAAGCGCGGTGCCCTGACCGGCCAGCAGCAGCGGCTCGATCAGCGGGATCAGCGTCGCGGTCGCGGTCATGTTCGTCGCCACCGATTTCGCGAAATCCTCGGCGTCGAGATGGCCCGTCGGGCAAAGCGGCGCGGCGTGGATCGCGGCATGCACCCAAAGCTGCAGCGCGCCCCAGCGCCCGGCGATCGCATTCGCCATGTAGTCCATCTGCTTCGGATCGGTGATGTCGAGCGGCGCGAGCGTCGCCTCGCCGCCCCGTGCCTGGATCCGGTCGTCGAGCTCCTCGAGCCCGCCCTGGGTGCGCGCGACCGCCATCACATGCCAGCCCTGCGCGCCGAGCTCCTCGGCGATGGCGCAGCCCAGCCCGCGCGAGGCGCCGGTGACAAGGGCGAGTTTCTTCGGCTCAGTGGTGCTCATCGGGCATCTCCCTTCGGTTGGCGCCTTCTGTCAGAGCGCATCCCGGCTGGCAAGGGGCGAGAGGCCGCAGGGGGCGGCCTGCAACCGGGCGAGCGCCGCGGCGCACATGCCAAAGCCGAGCCAGGGGCATTCGGCGCAGATCGAGCGGTGGATCTCGGGCGGCAGGGCGCGCATCCGGTCGAGCGCGGCGCCCCAGCTCAGCCGGTCTCCCTCGGCAAGGCCGAGCGTCTGCGCATGGGCGGCATCGAGCGCGGCGATCCGCGCGCCGCTTTCGCAGCCGGTGCCGCGGCGCGAAGGGCAGGGGGCGCAGACCGCATCCGCCGCGAAGGTGACCTCGATCACCTCCGCCGCGCCGCCCGGCGCGCGCAGCCGTCCCTCGACCAGGGCGGCCATGTTCGCGGTGAATTCGGGGCTGTAGCCCTTGCCCTCGAAACCGAGCGCGCAAAGGAAATGATGCGGGCGGAAGCGGATCGGATCGCTCATCGGAGTTTCCATGCGAAAGGCCGGGGTTTCCCCCGGCCCTGTCCGTCGTTTCGACCGGTTCAGCGCTTTTCGACCGGGACGTAGTCGCGGAAGGTCGCGCCGGTGTAGAGCTGGCGCGGACGGCCGATCTTGCCGGTGGGATCGCCGATCATTTCCTTCCACTGCGAGATCCAGCCGACGGTGCGCGAGAGCGCGAAGATCGGGGTGAACATCGCGGTCGGGAAGCCCATCGCCTCGAGGATGATGCCCGAGTAGAAGTCGACGTTCGGGTAGAGCTTCTTCTCGATGAAGTAGGGGTCCTGAAGCGCGATCTTCTCGAGCTCCTTGGCGACCTGGAGCGTCGGGTTGTCGTGGATGCCGAGCAGGTCGAGCACCTCGTCCGCCGATTCCTTCATGACCTTCGCGCGCGGGTCGAAGTTCTTGTAGACGCGGTGGCCGAAGCCCATCAGCTTGAACGGATCGTTCTTGTCCTTCGCGCGGGCGATGAACTCGGGGATACGGTCGACGGTGCCGATTTCGCGCAGCATCTCGAGGCAGGCCTGGTTCGCACCACCATGCGCCGGGCCCCAGAGGCAGGCGATGCCGGCCGCGATGCAGGCAAACGGGTTCGCGCCCGAGGAGCCCGCCAGACGCACGGTCGAGGTCGAGGCATTCTGCTCGTGGTCGGCGTGCAGCGTGAAGATGCGGTCCATCGCCTTGGCGAGCGCCGGTTCCACCGTGTAGGGCTCGGCCGGGACCGAGAAGCACATGTGCAGGAAGTTCTCGGCGTAGCTCAGCTCGTTGCGCGGATAGACGAAGGGCTGGCCGATCGAGTATTTGTAGGCCCAGGCGGCGATCGTCGGCAGTTTCGCGATGAGCCGCATCGAGGCGACTTCACGCTGCCACGGATCGTTGATGTCGAGAGAGTCGTGGTAGAAGGACGAGAGCGCGCCGACCACGCCGACCATCGTCGCCATCGGGTGGGCGTCACGACGGAAACCGCGGAAGAAGTACTGGATCTGCTCGTGCAGCATGGTGTGCCGCGTGATCCGGTATTCGAAATCGTACATCTGCTTTTCGGTCGGCAGCTCGCCGTTCAGCAGCAGATAGCAGACCTCGAGGTAATGCGACTTCTCGGCCAGCTGGTCGATCGGGTAGCCGCGATAGAGCAGCTCGCCCTTGTCGCCGTCGATATAGGTGATCGCCGACTCGCAGGCCGCGGTCGAGGTGAAGCCGGGGTCGTAGGTGAACACGTCAGCCTGGCCGTAGAGCTTGCGGATGTCGAGGACATCGGGGCCCACGGAGGGCGAAAGCACCGGAAGATCGTAGGTCTTGCCGTCGAGCGTAAGCGTGGCAACGCGCTTGGTATCTGCCATGAAGTTCCCTTTCCTGTCGTCCGGCAAGGCCCCGCCGGTCTCTCGTTCCGGTTTCCCGGCTAAGGCGGCCAGGCCTCAGGCCACCTGATCGTTCAGTCGGGCCAGCGTTTCCTCCCGGCCCAGCAGCACCATCATCTCGAAGATGCCGGGGGTGACCGTCCGACCCGTCAGCGCAGCCCGCATCGGAGCCGCGAGCTTACCGAGCCCGAGCCCCTGTGCCTGTGCTTCCTGGGTGATGATCGCCTCCAATTCCTCGCGCGTCCAGCTAGCATTTTGCAGCTGCGGCGTCAATTGTTTCAGTATACCACGGGATACCGGATCGAGCTGTTTCGCCGCCTTCTCGTCCATTTCCACGGGGCGGGAGATCAGGGTAAAGCGCGCCTTTTCAAGCAGTTGCGGCAGGGTCTTCGCGCCCTGCTTGACCACCGGCAGCGCCGCCAGAAGCGCCGTTTCCTGCGCCGCGCTCAGCGCCGGCAGCTCCGCCGCCGCGAGATAGCCGGAAATTTGGGCAAGCAGCACGTCATCGGGGGTCACGGCAATGTGCTGGCCGCAGATGTTCTCGAGCTTCTTGAAGTCGAGCCGGGCCGGGGCGCGGTTGATTCCTTCCAGCTCGAACCAGCTTTTCGCCTGCTCGTCGGTGAAGAATTCGTCATCGCCATGGCTCCAGCCGAGTCGCGCAAGATAGTTGCGCATCCCCGGGGCGGGGTAGCCCATCGCCTGATATTCCTCGAGCCCGACCGCGCCGTGGCGCTTCGAGAGCTTCTTGCCATCGGGGCCGTGAATGAGCGGGATATGGGCGAAGACCGGCACGTCCCAATCCATCGCGTGATAGATCTGCATCTGCCGCGCGGCATTCACCAGATGGTCGTCGCCGCGGATCACATGGGTCACGCCCATGTCGTGATCGTCGACCACCACCGCATGCATATAGGTCGGCGTGCCGTCCGAACGCAGGCAGATCATGTCGTCGAGCTGGTCGTTGCGGATCGTGACATCGCCCTGCACCGCGTCGCGGATCACGGTGACGCCCTCGCGCGGGGCCTTCAGCCGGATCACATAGGGCGCATCGGGGAAGGTCGCGGGGTCCGCGTCGCGCCAGGGCGAGCGGAACAGCTGCGAGGTGCCCGCGGCCTTCGCCGCTTCGCGGAAGGCGGCGATTTCCTCCTGGGTGGAGAAGCACTTGTAGGCCGCACCGCGGGCCAGCATCTCGCGCGCGACCTCGGCATGGCGCGGCGCGCGTTCGAACTGGCTCACCACCTCGCCGTCATGGTCGAGGCCGAGCCAGTCGAGGCCCTTGAGGATCGCCGCCGTCGCCTCGGGGGTCGAGCGCGCGCGGTCGGTATCCTCGATGCGCAGCAGGAACGTGCCGCCGTGGCCGCGGGCAAAGAGCCAGTTGAACAGCGCGGTGCGCGCGCCGCCGATATGGAGATAACCCGTCGGCGAGGGGGCGAAACGGGTGACGATCTTCTGTTTTTGCGGTGCTTGCGACATTGGCGCCTTTCCCGCGCCTTCGCCGCCAGAGGGCAGGCGCGTTAACCTTTTGGAAACCATGAAGCCCGTAGGCTGTTCGCGGCTTTCCTAATGCACGAAGGGGTTCGAGGACAAGTGGCAGAGCCAGCGGTGAGTGCATCTCCCCCTGTGCGCGGGCGCAGGGTCTGGCCGGCGGCACGGCCGGGCGCCGATCTGCCGGTGCCTTTCGCGCTGCGCCGCGCGCGGGCGGGGCGCTGGCTGCGCCGGGCGCTGACGCGCGGCCTTGCCGATCCGCTCACCACGCTCGACGAGGCGCGGGGCGAGGTGGTGCTCTGGGCGCCGATCGCGCTCGCCTGCGGGATCGGCGGCTATTTCCTGCTGCCGGCCGAACCCGGGGCGGGGCAGATCGCGCTTGCCGTTGCACTTGCGGGGGCGGGGCTTCTCGTCTGGGCGCGCGGTCCGGGGTCGGCGAAATTCCTCGCCGCCCTCGTCGCGCTCACCGCGATCGGCCTCCTCGCCGCCGTGCTGCGCGCCCAGTCCGTCGCCGCGCCGGTGCTGAGCACGCGCTATTACGGCCCGGTCGAGGGGCGCATCGTCGAGATCGACCGCTCCGCGCGCGACGCGATCCGCCTCACCCTCGACCGGATCGTGCTGCGCGACCTCGCGCCCGACCGCCGCCCGGCGACGGTGCGGGTGGCGCTGCTCGGTGCGCCGCGGGATTTCGCGCCCGAACCCGGGATGCGGGTGATGCTCACCGCCTCGCTCAGCCCGCCCTCCGGCCCGGCCGAGCCCGGCGGCTGGGATTTCCGCCGCAGCGCCTTTTTCGAGCGGCTCGGCGGCGTCGGCTATTCCCGCACGCCGGTGATGCTCGTCGCGCCGCCCGAACCGGGGGACTGGGGGCTTGCCGGCTATCGGCTGCGGATGCGGCTTTCGGCGGCAATGCAGGCGCAGATCGGCGGCCAGGCCGGCGCCGTCGCCGCGGCGCTGATGACGGGCGACCGCTCCGGCATCGCGGCGGCGACGAATGACGTGATGCGCGGCTCGAACCTCTATCACCTCGTCTCGATCTCCGGGCTGCACATGGGCATGCTCGCCGGTTTCGTCTTCGGCGCGCTGCGCTATGGCCTTGCCGCGCTTGGCAATCGCACGCTGACCTGGCCGGTGAAGAAGATCGCCGCCGCCGTCGCGCTTGTCGCCGCGACGCTTTATCTCTGGGTCGCGGGGCCGCAGGTGGCGACGCAGCGCGCCTGGATCATGGTCTCGGTGATGCTCGTCGCGGTGCTGCTCGACCGGCGCGCGATCAGCCTGCGCACGGTGGCGATCGCGGCGCTCGTGCTGCTTTTGTGGCAACCCGAAAGCCTCGCCGCGCCCGGCTTCCAGATGTCCTTCGCCGCGACCGTGGCGCTGATCCTCGCCGCGCGGCCCTGGGGGCGCGTCGCCCATCGCCTGCCGGTCTGGGCGCGCCCGGTGCTGATGCTGCTGCTGACCTCGCTCGTCGCCGGGCTCGCCACCGCGCCGATCGCCGCCGCGCATTTCAACCGGATGTCGCAATATGGCATGCTCGCGAACCTGCTCGCGGTGCCGGTGATGGGCACGCTGGTGATGCCCGCCGGCGTGATCGCGGCGCTGCTCGCACCCTTCGGCCTCGCCGCGCCCGCGCTCTGGGTGATGGGGCTCGGCACGCGCTGGGTGCTGGCGGTGGCGGCCTGGGTCGCGGGCCTCGACGGATCGGTGAGCATGATCCCCGCGCCGGCGCCGCTCGTGCTGCCGCTCCTCGCGCTCGGCGCCACGCTCGCCGTCGTCGCGCGCGGGCCGCTGCGCCTTGCCGCCACCGCGCTCGCCTGCGCCGCGCTCGTCAGCTGGGCGATCCCCGCGCGCGCCCCGCTGCTGATCGCGCCCGAGGGGGCGCTCGTCGGGCTGATCGGGCCGGAGGGGCGGGTGCTTTCGAAATCGGCGAACAGCTTCGTCGGCGACCGCTGGCTCGAGGCGGATGGCGACCGCGCCATCACCGCCGAGGCCGCGGCGCGTCCCGGCTTTTCCGGGCCGAAGAACGCGCGCCGGACGGAATGGCGGGGCCGGGCGCTCGTGCATCTCACCGGCAAGGGCGCGGAGGAGCGCCTCGCCGAGGTCTGCCACGACGGCGCGCTCGTCGTGCTCGGTGCCTTCGCGCCGCGCGGCTTTTCCGGCGATTGCACCGTCTACGATCGCCGGTCGCTTGCGCGGAGCGGTGCGCTCGCGCTCTGGCCCGACGGGCGGATCACCGCGGCGGCCGAGGTCGCTGGCGACCGGATCTGGACCCGCGCGAGCAAGTGAAAAGGGCGCCCGAAGGCGCCCCGCATCCAGCCCGTGGGGGCCTCAATAGGTGCGGATCAGCCCGACGAGGCGGCCCTGCACCTTCACCTGATCCTCGCGCAGCAGCCGCGTCTCATAGGCCGGGTTCGCCGCCTCGAGCGCGATCATCCCGCCGCGGCGGTAGAACCGCTTCAGCGTCGCCTCATGCCCCTCGACCAGCGCGACGACGATATCGCCATTGTCGGCCGTGCCCTGTTCGCGGATCACCACGATGTCACCATCGTTGATCCCCGCCTCGATCATCGAATCGCCTTTGACTTCAAGGGCATAGTGCTCACCCCGGCCGGAGAGCATCGAGCCGGGAACGGCGACGTGATGGGAGACCTCGGCGATCGCTTCGATCGGCACGCCGGCGGCGATGCGCCCCATCACCGGCAGCTCGAGCGCGCCCACCGCCTCGACCGCCAGCGCGCCGCGCGGCGGGTCGCTGCGGTCGCCCGCGATCACCTTCGGCTCGAAGCCGGCTTTCGCATTGCGCTCCATCGCCTCGGGCAGTTTCACGATCTCGATCGCGCGCGCCCGATGGGCGAGGCGGCGGATGAAACCGCGCTCCTCGAGCGCGGTGATCAGCCGGTGGATGCCCGATTTCGACCGCAGGTCGAGCGCATCCTTCATTTCGTCGAACGACGGGGGCACGCCATCGCGCGCCATCCGCTTCTGGATGAATTCCAGCAATTCCAATTGTTTGCGCGTCAGCATCGGGTGTCCCTCGCTCGATCATCGACACGGAGTTCTGAAAACGTTCTAAGCCCGTTCCCCTTTCGTGTCAATGAATCTGACATGCGCCGTCTTAATGTTCGGTTAACCATGCCTCAGAGCGGCAGGTAATCCACCACCTCGCCCGCCGCCCGCGGCCCGTCGCCGATCGGGCGGATCAGGAGCGCGTCTGCCTCGGACAGAACGCCGAGCAGCGCGGAATCCTGATTGCCGAAGGGGGTGATCGCGGGCAGTTCCGCGCCGGGGGCAAGCCGCGCGCGCATGTAATGCGTGCGCGCGCCATTCGCGCCGACCGGGGCGGCGAGCACGGCGCGCCGCGGCTCGGGGCGCGCCTCGAGCCCCTGCATCCGCGCGAGCATCGGGCCGAGGAAAAGCGTCGCACAGACGGTCGCCGAGACCGGGTTGCCCGGCAGTCCAAGCAGCGCCGAGCCGCCCATCCGCCCCGCCATCAGCGGCTTGCCCGGGCGCATCGCGATCTTCCAGAACGCACGCTCGAGGCCGAGCCCCGCCGCGACCGCGCCGACGAGGTCATGCTCGCCGACCGAGGCGCCGCCCGAGGTCACGATCAGATCCGCCCCCTCGGCAAGGCCGAAAACCATGCGCAGGCTCGCCTCGCTGTCGCGCGCGATCGGCAGCATGCGCAGCTCGGCGCCCGCCGCCTCGGCCATCGCGCCGACGACGAAATTGTTCGAGCAGAGGATCTGGTCGGGCCCCGGTTCTTCGCCCGGCATCACCAGCTCGTTGCCGGTGGCGATCACCGCGACGACGGGGCGGCGGTGCACCGCAACCTCGGCGACATTCATCGCGGCGAGCAGGCCAAGATCGCGCGCAGTGAGCGCCCGGCGCGGGAAGAATTCGGCGCCTTCGGCAAAATCCTGGCCGCGGGGGCGGATGTTGTCGGTCTGCGCCAGCGTCTCGGAGAGGGTGATCCGGTCGCCCGCGCGCGCGACGTCCTCCTGCAGCACGACGACGCCGCCTGGCGCGGGGCAGGGCGCGCCGGTGAAGATCCGCACCGCCTGACCGGGGGCGAGGGGGCCGGTGTAGCCCTTGCCCGCCGCGGCCTCGCCCTCGACGCGCAGCACGGCGCCCGGGCGGTGATCGGCGGCGGCGAGCCAGTAGCCATCCATCGCCGAGGCATCGAAGGGCGGTTGCGTCAGTCGCGCGGCGGCCGGCGCGGCCATCACCCGGCCAAGCGCGGCGCGCAGCGCCACGGTTTCCGCGGGCAGCGGCGCGACCAGCGCGAGCACCTTTTCCAGCGCCTCCTCGACCGGGATCATGCCTCGGCCTCGTAGCGCCCGGATTTGCCGCCATCCTTCAGAACGACGCGTATCCCCTCGATCTGCATGGATTTTTCCACCGCCTTGAGCATGTCATAGACGGTCAGCGCCGCGGTCGAGACGGCGGTCAGCGCCTCCATCTCGACGCCGGTCTGGCCGGTCGTCTTCACCGTCGCCTCGATCCGCACGCCGGGCAGGTCGGGGTCGGGGGTGAGATCGAGCGAAACCTTGGTGATCGGCAGCGGATGGCACAGCGGGATCAGCTCGGCGCATTTCTTCGCCCCCATGATCCCGGCAACCCGCGCGATGCCAAGCACGTCGCCCTTTTTCGACGTGCCTTCAAGCACATAGGCCAGCGTTTCTGGGCGCATCACGACGCATCCCTCGGCCACCGCCACGCGCGACGTGACGGGTTTCTCCGACACATCGACCATATGCGCCTGACCGGCGGCGTCGAAATGGCTCAGCGTCATGCGACCTCCAGAAGCGCCTTCGTCGCCGCCGCCACATCGGCCTGCCGCATCAGGCTTTCGCCGATCAGGAAGCGCCGCGCGCCGACCTCGGCCATCGCGGCCATGTCGGTGCGGGTGAAGATGCCGCTTTCGCAGACGAGATCGCGCCCGGCCTCGAGGATCACTGGCGCCAGCGTGCGGGTCACATCAAGAGTGACCTCGAAGGTCTTGAGATTGCGGTTGTTCACGCCAAGCAGCGGCGAGCGCAGATGCTTGAGCGCGCGGTCAAGCTCGGCCCCGTCATGCACCTCGACGAGCACATCCATCCCCCAGCCGAAGGCGGCGTCTTCCAGCTCGCGGGCGAGGCTGTCCTCGACCGAGGCCATGATGATCAGGATGCAATCCGCCCCCCAGGCGCGCGCCTCGGCGACCTGATAGGTGTCGTAAAGGAAATCCTTGCGCAGCGCGGGCAGGGCACAGGCCGCCCGCGCGGCCCGCAGGAACTCGGGCGCGCCCTGGAAGGAGGGCGCATCGGTCAGCACCGAAAGACAGGCGGCGCCACCGGCCTCATAGGCTGCGGCGAGCGCCGGCGGGTCGAAATCGGGGCGGATCAGCCCCTTCGAGGGCGAGGCTTTCTTGATCTCCGCAATCAGCCCATAGCCGTGCGCCGCCTTCTGCGTCAGCGCGGCGGCAAAACCGCGGGTCGGGGCCTGCGCCTGCGCCTCGGCCTCGACGCCGGAAAGCGGGCGCGCCGCCTTCGCCGCGGCGATCTCCTCGAGCTTGTAGGCCTTGATCTTGTCTAGAATGTTCATCGGCCCCTCACGCCAGCGCGCGCATCAGCGCCTCGAGCTTGCGAAGCGCGGCCCCGGAATCGATGCTTTCCGCGGCGATCCCCGCGCCCTCGCGCAGCGTGCCCGCCTTGCCGGCGACGATCAGCGCCGCGGCGGCGTTGAGCAGCACCGCGTTGCGATAGGCGCCCTGCGCCCCTTCGAGCAGCGCCGCGAAGGCCTTGGCGTTCTCCGCCGGCTCGCCGCCGATCAGATCCTCGAACGGGTGGACGGGCAGGCCGGCCTCCTCCGGGTGGACCTCGAATTCGGTGATCGCGCCATCCTTCAGCGCCGCGACCCAGCTGATGCCGGCAACCGACAGCTCATCGGTGCCGTCACCGCCATGCACCAGCCAGGCGGCCTCGGAGCCGAGCTTCTGCAGCACCTCGGCCATCGGCCGGATCCAGTCGCGCGAGAAGGCGCCAGTGAGCTGGCGCTTCACCCCCGCGGGGTTCGTCAGCGGGCCGAGCAGGTTGAAGACGGTGCGCGTGCCCAGTTCGACCCGGGTCGGGCCGATGTGCTTCATCGCCGGGTGGTGCATCGGCGCCATCAGGAAGGCGATGCCGGCGCTGTTCAGCGAGCGCTGCGCCACCTCCGGCCCCTTCATCACGTCAAGCCCGAGCGCGGTGAGCGCATCGGCCGCGCCGGATTTCGACGACAGATTGCGGTTGCCGTGCTTTGCCACCGGCACGCCCGCGCCCGCCACCACGAAGGCCGTCGCGGTCGAGATGTTCAGCGTCCCCTTGCCGTCGCCGCCGGTGCCGACGATGTCGATCGCCCCCTCGGGCGCGGTGATCCGGTTCATCTTCGCGCGCATCACCGAGGCGGCGGCGGTGATCTCCTCCACCGTCTCGCCGCGGGTGCGCAGCGCCATCAAAAGGCCGCCCATCTGCGCCGGGCTCGCCGCCCCTTCGAAAAGCGCGTCGAAGGCGTCCTCCGCCTCCGCCCGCGTCAGCGGACGCTCCGCCGCGATCCCGATCAGCGGTTTGATGTCGCTCATGCCGTCACCTTCACTTTCGCTTCCTCGAGGAAATTGCGCAGCATCTGGTGGCCGTGTTCGGAGGCGATCGACTCGGGGTGGAACTGCACCCCCTCGATCAGCCGCTCCTTGTGGCGCAGCCCCATGATCATGCCGCCTTCGAGCCATGCCGTGACCTCGAGGCACTCGGGCAGGCTCTCGCGTTCGACGATCAGCGAATGATAGCGGGTCGCGAGGAAAGGGGAGGGCAGGCCGCGGAAGACGCCCTGACCGGCGTGGTGGATCTCGCCCATCTTGCCATGCACGATCTCGCCCGCGCGCACGACCTTGCCGCCGAAGGCCTCGCCGATCGTCTGATGGCCAAGGCAGACGCCGAGAAGCGGCACCCCGGCCTCCGCCGCCGCCATGGTGAGCGGAATGCAGATCCCCGCCTGCGCCGGATCGCAGGGGCCGGGGCTCAGAACGATCGCCTCCGCGCCCAGGCCCATCGCCGCCTGCACATCCATTGCGTCGTTGCGCACGACCTTCACATCCGCGCCGAGCTCGCCGAAATAATGCACGAGGTTGTAGGTAAAGCTGTCGTAATTGTCGATGAGCAGGAGCATGGCGGCATTTTCCCCTTCGCGCCCGAAATCCGGGGGTGATCCGGGCTTTGCGTCGGGCTATAGATGCTCAGAGCGGCGCGCCGGGGTCAAGGCCCGGAGGGCAGGTTTGACTGCCCGAAAACGCCGGAAAGCGGGATTCGAGGGAGCGGCGGATGGTGCGCGGGTTCATCACGGGGATCGGGGCGGGAAGCCTTGTTGCGGTGCTCGGGCTGGGCGCGCTGATGCTGGTCGCGCCGGCGCCGCAGCCCGCGAACGAGGCCGGCGCCCCGCACGCGGGTAGCGCGACGCCCGCCCCCGATCTGCCCGCGCCGAGCGGAAGCCCCGCGGTCGCGGTGCCCGCGGGCTCCGAATTCGCGCGCAGCGGCACCGATCAGCCGCCGCAGACCGCCCCCGAAAGCGCCGCGCCCGAGGCCGATACCGCGGCCCCCGAAGCCCCCGTCGCCGAGGCGGGCGCGCCCGCGCCCGCGCCGATGCCGGGGACCGAGCCGCCCGCGCGGCCCGAGGCCGAAAGTGCCGCCCCCGCGGTGCCCACCGCGCCCGAGGTGCCGGCCGCCGCGCTCGATCAGGCGCCCCCGCCCGAGGCGCCGGTCGGCGTGCCGCCGCCGGGCGAGGCGCGCGCCCCCGATCTGCCGATGGCGGAAACGCCGGCCCCCGTCGCGCCCGCCGCGCCCGAGCCCGCGCCGGAAACGGCCGAGGCTCCGCAAGCTGCGCCGGTGCCCGCCCCCGAAGTTCCCGCCGAGGCGCCTGCCGAGGAAATTACCCTGATGCCGGATGGCGCGATCGTGCCGCCCGGCGGCGATGCGAAGCCGCGGGTGTTCCGCCCGGGCGACGGCACCGGTTTCGCCAATGCCGAGGGCACCACGGTGAACCGGCTGCCAAGCGTCGGCGCGCGCCCGATGGCGCCCGCGATGCCAAAGATCGGCGGGGCGGAGACGCCGAAGACCGGCTTCAAGCGGCCGCCCTCGGCCGAGGCGCCCGAGCCCGCGCCCGAGAGCGCGCCGGCCGACCCCGCGCCCGCCGCGGTGCCGAAATTCTCCGATGCGGTGCCGGTCACCCCGGCGCCGGGCGCCGAGAGCTTCGGCTCCGTCGCGAGTGCCGCGCCGCTGACCGATGACGCCCCGCTCAAGCGCTTTGCCGGCACCTGGACCTCTCGCCCCGGGGTGCCCTATTTCGCGGTGGTGCTCGTCGATGTCGGCACCGCGGCGGGTGGGCTCGACCGCGAGACGATCAAGGCGCTCGGCCTGCCGCTGACCGTGGCGATCGACCCCGCGCGCCCCGATGCCGCCGAGGCTGCCGCCGATTACCGCGCCGCCGGGATCGAGGTGGCGATCCTCGCCGATGCGCTGCCCGCGCAGGCCGCGCCGCAGGATGCCGAGGTCGCGCTCGAGGCCTGGCGCCAGCGCCTGCCCGAGGCGGTCGCGCTGATCGAGGCGGGGCGCCCGGTGTTCCAGGACGACCGCCGCCTCGCGCAGGAATACGTCCGCGCGCTCGGCGCCGACGGGATGGGGCTGGTGACGCAGGCGACCGGGGTGGACAGCGCCGGGCAGATCGCCGCCGCCGCCAGGCTCGCCCGCGCGCAGGTCTGGCGCGAGCTCGACCAGCGCCGGGACAAGGCGGCGGTGCTGGTGCGCACCCTCTCGCGCGCGGCCTTCGAGGCGAGCCGGCGTGGCGGGGTCACGGTGATGCTCTCGAGCTGGCCGGAATCGATCGCCGCGCTCGGCGAATGGAAGGCCGAGGTGGGCGAGGGTGTGAACTTCGTCCCGGTCTCGGCGGTCGCGGTGAAATCGCTGGAGAAATAGGCCGGGCCGGTCACTTCGTCCGCGCGGCGCAGGAGTATTTGGACCAGGAAAAAGCTGATTTTCCTTGGTCCAAATACTCGAATTTCCCCGCTGGAACGGGCGCGCCCTCAGGCGTTGCCGTGCCGCACGAACAGGCCCGCATCCTCGGCCGCCTTGCGCAGCGCCTTGGATTTGTTGACGGTTTCCTGATATTCGGCCTCGGGGTTGCTGTCGAAGACGACGCCGCCGCCGGCCTGGATGTAAAGGGTCTGATCCTTCACCACCGCGGTGCGCAGCGCGATGCAGAAATCCATCTCGCCATTGGCCGCGAAATAGCCGATGCCGCCGCCGTAGATGCCGCGCTTTTCCGGTTCCAGCTCGTCGATGATCTCCATCGCCCGCACCTTCGGCGCGCCCGAGACGGTGCCCGCAGGCAGCCCGGCGAGCAGCGCGGAGAGTGCGTCCTCCCCCTCGGCGAGTTCCCCAACCACGTTCGAGACGATGTGCATGACGTGGGAATAGCGCTCGATGATGAACTTCTCGGTCGGATGCACCGAGCCGATCTTCGCCACGCGCCCGACATCGTTGCGGCCGAGATCGAGCAGCATCAGATGCTCGGCCAGCTCCTTCTTGTCGGCGAGCAGATCGGCCTCGAGCGCCTTGTCCTCGGCCGGCGTCGCGCCGCGGGGGCGGGTGCCGGCGATCGGGCGGATCGTCACCTCGCCCTCGCGCAGCCGCACGAGGATCTCGGGCGAGGCGCCGACGATCTGATAGCCGCCAAAGTTCAGGAAGAACATGAAGGGCGAGGGGTTGGTGCGCCGCAGCGAGCGGTAAAGCGCGAAGGGCGGCAGCGGGAAATCCGCCGACCAGCGCTGCGCCGGCACCACCTGGAAGATGTCGCCCGCGCGGATATATTCCTTCGCCTTCTCGACCGCGGCCTTGTAGCTCTCGGGCGTGAAGTTCGAGCGCAGCGGCCCGACCTGCGCCGTCTCGCCCATCTCGCGGCTTTCCGCAGGGGCGCGGTCGAGGTCGCGCAGCGCGTCCATCACCCGTTCGGCGGCCTGCGCATAGGCCGCCCGCGCATTCAGCCCCGCGCCTTGGAAGGCGGGGGCGCACAGGATCACGTCGCCCTTCACCCCGTCGAGCACGGCCACGACCGAGGGGCGCATCAGCACCGCATCGGGCACGCCGAGCGGATCGGGGTTCACGTTCGGCAGATGCTCGACCAGCCGGATCATGTCATAGCCGAGATAGCCGAAGAGGCCGGCCGCCGCGGCGGGCAGATCCTCGGGCATCTCGATCCGGCTCTCGGCGATCAGCGCGCGCAGGCTCTCGAACGGATGGCCCGGCAGATCCTCGAAGCGCTCCTCGAACCGCGCCTGGCGGTTGATCCGCGCCTGGGTGCCGCGGCACTGCCAGATCACGTCGGGCTTCATGCCGACCATCGAATAGCGCCCCCGCAGCTCGCCGCCGGTCACCGACTCGAGCATGAAGGAATTCGGCGCCGCATCGGCGAGCTTGAGCATCAGCGAGACCGGCGTGTCGAGATCGGCGGCGAGCCGCGCATAGACGAGCTGGTTCTGCCCGGCGTTCCAGGCTTTTTCGAAGATCTCGAACGAGGGGGAAAGGGCGACCACTTGCGCCTCCTTACTGCATCTGGGCCTGCACCGCGTTGATCGCGGCGCTGTCGATGGTGATCCCGGCCTCGGCTTCGACCGCGCGCGCATAGAAGGCGGTCAGATCGTTCGCCATCGACTGTTCGATGCGGGTGCCGAGCTGGTCCTGCATCTTGCGGAAATCGTCACTCTGGGCCTCGGCCTCGATCGCGCGCTCGGGCTGCACGACGAAGACCTGGCCGCCCTCGGCCGCCACCGCGGCCTGGCCCGGCGCGGTTGCAAACGCGGTCGCGACGAGGTTCGCGGGCACGCCCTCAAGATAGCCGTCGCGCGCGACATGCGCGGCCTGCGCCACGATCACGCCCTGCGCGCCAAGCCCGGCGCCGCCGTTCACCGCAGCGACGATCGCCTCGGCCCGGGCGGTCTTCAGCCGCGCGAGCTCGGCCGCGCGCCAGCTTTCTGCGACCTTGTCCTTGACCTCGTCGAAGGGGATCGGCGCCGCCGGCGTCACCCCGTCGAGGCGCAGCGCGAAGATGCCGCCATCCTCGAGATTGGCAAGCTCGGGGAAGTCCTCGGCGGTGACCTTCGCCGCCGCGTCGCGGAAGTTTTCATAGGCGGCGATGCCGTCCTTGGTATCGGGGCCTATCGAGATCTTGCCAAGCTCCATGTCGCTTTCCTTGGCCAGCTCCTCGAGCGTCGCGCCGGAGGCGAGCTTGTCCTCGAGATCCGAGGTCAGATCGCCGATCATCCGCCGCGCGCGGTCGATCTGCGCCTCGGCGAGCAGGTCGGGTTTCGCCTCCTCGAAGCTCGTCGTCTCGGCCGGCACGATGCCGTTCATCTGGAAAAGCGCGGGGCCGAGGTCGGTCGCGATCGGGCCGACGATCCCCGGCGCGGTCAGCGCGAAAACCGCATCGCCCGCGGTGCCGAGTTCGTCCTTCGAGACCTCGCCGAGATCGGTGTCGGCGAGCGTCAGCCCGCGATCGCTCGCGAGATCGGCAAAGGAGGCGCCGGCCTCGAACTTCGCCTTCGCCGCCGCGGCCTCTTCCTCGGTCGGGTAGACCAGCTTGTCGACGCGGCGCCGCTCCGGCTGGACATAGTCGCCGATACGCTCCTGATAGGCCGCCTGCAGCGTGGCGTCGTCGATCGTGACCTTGTCCTTCAGCATCTCGGGGGTGAGCCAGAGATAGGAGATCTCGCGCGTCTCGGGCTTGGTGAATTCGCCGATATGGTCGTCATACCAGGCTTTGAGCTGCTCGTCGCTCGGCGTGCCGACCTGTTCGGGCAGATCCGCCGGGGTGATCTCGGCCCAGGCGAGGTCGCGCGTCTCGGTCAGATAGGTCGCATAGGCCTGGCTCAGCGTGGCCGGGGCGCGCAGCCCGCTCGCCACCGCGCCCTGCAGGATCGAGCGCGCGATATCGGCGCGCAGCTGCGCCTCGAACTGCGGTTCGGTCATGCCCTGCTGGCGCAGCGCGAGGCGGTAGGTCTCGCGGTCGAATTTGCCGTCGACGCCCTGGAAGGCCTTGATCTGCCTGATCTGATCGGTGATCTCGCCATCGCCCGCCGAGATCCCGAGGCGGCGCGCCTCCTCGCTCATCGCGGCCTCGGAGAAGAGCTGCGCCTGCACCTGGCGGTCGATGCCGAAGCTCTTCGCTTCGGCGAAGCTCAGCGGGCGACCGATCTGCGCCTGCGCGGCGCTCATCTCGGCGCGCAGCGCGCGGGCGTAATCCCCGGTGGTGATCTCGGTCTCGCCGACGGTGCCGATCGTCTGCACCCGGCCCGAGAAATTGCGCACGCCAAAGCCGCCAAGGCCGAGCACCAGCATCGCGAGCAAGACCCAGACGACCATGCTCTTGCCATGGCTGCGCAATCTCGTGGACATCTGAGGGATCCTCTCGCTTGAGTTCTGAGCGGTTCTTAGGGCTTCGGCGCCTGTGCCGCAAGGCTCAGGGCGCAAGCGCGCCAAGCCGGCGCATCAATTCGGCGATCCCCGCGGTATCGACATTGGCGAAGGCGATGCGCAGCTGGCGCGCCCCGGCCGGGTCGGAGGCGGGCATGAACATCGTGCCGGGCAAAAGCAGCACCCCCGCCTCGCGCACGAGCGATTTTGCAAACTCCGGCGAGGGCAGGGGGGAGGGATGCTCGACATAGGCGAAATAGGCGCCGCAGCCGAGGGTCTTCCAGCCCGGCAGCGTGGCAAGCCCGGCTTCCATCGCGGCACGGCGCGCGAGGATCTCGGCGCGCTCGCCCGCGACCCATTGCGCGAGGTTGCGCATGCCCCAGAGCGCGGCGATCTGGCCAAGCTGGCTGGGGCAGATCGCCACCGTGTCGAGGAATTTCTCGACCTCGGCAAGGCGTGCGCGCGAGGCGACGATCGCGCCGACGCGGTGGCCGGTGAGGCGATAGGCCTTCGAGAAGGAATAGAGGTGGATGAAGCTCTCGTCCCAGTCGGGATCGGTGAAAAGATCATGCGGCGCGCCGGAACGGCTGTCGAAATCGCGATAGGTCTCGTCGACGATCAGCGCGAGGCCGTGCTTTTGCGCGAGATCGTGGAAGGCGCGCAGAAGATCGCCGGGGTATTCCGCCCCGCCCGGATTGTTGGGCGAGACGAGCACGATCGCCCGCGTCGCGGGCGTGATGAGCGTCGCGGCGCGTTCCGGATCGGGCAGCAGGCCCGGCCCGGTCGGCAGCGGCACCGCCGTCACTCCCGACATGTCGAGCCACATTTTATGGTTGAAATACCAAGGCGTTGGCAGGAGAACTTCATCCCCCGCGCCGGCGAGCGTCGCCATCACCGCACAGAACGCCTGATTGCAGCCCTGGGTGATCGCGACCTGATCGCCGGAAATCGCGCCGCCATAGGCCGCCGACCATTGCACGGCGAGTTCCTCGCGCAGCTCGCGATTGCCGAGCACCGGCCCGTAAAGATGCGCGGCGGGATTATCGAGCGCGGCCTCCGCGATCGCGCGGCGCAGCGCCTCGGGCGGCGGATCGACCGGCGCGGCCTGGCTCACGTTGATCAGCGGGCGTTCGGGAGGGAAGCTCACCCCCTCGAGCCAGCGCCGCGCCTCCATCACCGGGGGCGCGAAAGTGGTGCCGAGGGCGGGGTTGAGCGGGTGCAGCATCGGGGCCTCCTGAATATCGGCGCCAGATCAGCACCCGCGCGCGGCAATGGCAAGGGAGGACGCTCCGCGGGGGATATTTACGCTCTATAGAAGGGGCTTCTACAGAGCCGGAAATATCCCCGCCGGAAGCATCGGTCGGGTTGCCGCAGGCTCAGTCGGTGCCGCGGAACGGGCTGACATATTGCAGCGCAGTGTCCCAGGGGAAGAAGATCCAGGTGTCCTGGCTCACCTCGGTGATATAGGTGTCGACCTGCTCGCGGCCCTTCGGCTTGGCGTAGATCGTGGCGTAATGCGCCTTGGGATAGAGCTTGCGGACAAGCTCGATCGTGCGGCCCGAGTCGACGAGATCGTCGACCACCAGGATGCCGGTGCCGTCGCCCATCAGATCGGCCTGCGGCGCCTTGATCACGACCGGATCGTGCTGCGTCTGGTGGCTGTAGCCCTTGACCGAGATCGTGTCGATCACCCGGATGTTCAGCTCGCGCGCGATGATCGCCGCGGGCACCAGCCCGCCGCGGGTGATGCCCACGATCGCGCGCCAGGCGCCATTGTCGGGCCCCTTGCCGTCGAGCCGCCAGGCGAGCGCGCGCCCGTCGCGGTGCAGCTGGTCCCAGCTCACGAGAAAGCCTTTTTCATGCGGCAGGCGTTCGGACATCGGATCCCTCTCAGGTCAGCGCGAGTTTCAGCCCAAGCAGTGCCAGCAGCCCGCCGAACACCCGCTCGAACACGGTCTTGAGCCCGAGGTAGCGCCGGCGCGTGGCCTCGAGCGAGAAGAGCCGCGCGACCAGCATCGCACAGCCCGAGTCATTGAAGAAGACGATCGCAAGGATCACCGGATAGGCCCAGGCGGGGGCCTCGGGCGGCACGAAGGTCAGGAATACGGTGCCGAAGAAGATCGCGGGCTTCGGATTGGCGAGCTGCGTCGCAAGGCCAAGCCGCCAGAGCCCGAAGCGGGTGCGCTGCGTGGCCGGGCCGCCCGCGGCGATCGGGTCGGCGGCGTGGCGCCACATCCCGAAGGCGATCCAGAGCAGATAGGCCGCGCCGCCGAGTTTCAGCACGATCAGAAGCGTCGGCGCGAGCTTGAAGAGCACCGAAAGCCCGAAAAGTGCCGCGGCGGCCCAGATCGTGGCGCCGGTGCCGATGCCGACCGCAAGCCAGGCGCCGCGGGCGAAGCCCTCGCTCAGCCCGGTGCGCGCAGCCATCAGGATCGCGGGCCCCGGCGAGATCGCCGCCGCGAGCTGCACGAGATAGATACCGAGAAAGGCGGCGAGGGTCATCGCGCGCGATTACTCCTTGCGGCCGGTCACCACGTCGATGTCGGGCGCGTCGACCGCCTTCATGCCGACGACGTGATAGCCTGCGTCGACATGCAGCGTCTCGCCGGTGGTGCCCGAGCCGAGATCGGAGAGCAGATAAAGCGCGGCCTTGCCGACCTCTTCCTGCGTCACGTTGCGGCGCAAGGGCGAGTTCAGCTCGTTCCACTTCATGATGTAGCGGAAATCGCCGATGCCCGAAGCGGCGAGCGTCTTGATCGGGCCGGCCGAGATCGCGTTGCAGCGGATGCCGTTCTTGCCCAGATCCTCGGCGATATATTTCACCGAAGCCTCGAGCGCGGCCTTGGCGATGCCCATCACGTTGTAATGCGGCATCACCTGCTCGGCGCCGTAATAGGTGAGGGTGAGCAGCGAGCCGCCCTCGGGCATCAGCTCGGCGGCGCGTTTGCAAACTGCGGTGAAGGAATAGACCGAGATGTCCATCGTCATCGAGAAATTGCCGCGCGAGGTGTCGACGTAGCGGCCGCGCAGCTCGTTCTTGTCGGAGAAGCCGATCGCGTGGACGACGAAGTCGATCGTGCCCCAGCTTTCCTTCAGCGCGGCGAAGAGCGCATCCATGCTCTCCTCGCTTGCGACGTCGCATTCGAAGAGCATCGGCGTGCCGAGCGAGGCGGCGAGCGGTTCGACGCGCTTCTTCAGCGCCTCGCCCTGATAGGAGAAGGCCAGCTCGGCGCCCGCGTCGGAGAGCGCCTTGGCGATGCCCCAGGCGATGGATTTGTCATTCGCGAGGCCCATGATCAGCCCGCGTTTTCCCGCCATGAGACCATTCGACATATCCGGTTTCTCCCGCTTCCCTCTGGTAAGTGCGCAAGCATTAGGCGAAACATTCGGGAGCATCAAGGCTGGTTGAGGGCTGCGGGTGTCGACACACGCAGCGCTTGTGGCCGGGCAGAGGAGAGGTGAGATGAGCGACAGAAGCGGGATCTTTGCGGGCGACGACCCTTTCGAGATCGCGAAGCGCTGGCTTTCCGAGGCCGAGGCGAGCGAGATCAACGATCCGAACGCGATCGCGATCGCCACCGTCGACCGCGACGGGCTGCCCAATGTGCGCATGGTGCTTTTGAAGGAGATCGAGGGGCAGGAGGCGCCCTCGGGCGGGGCCTTCGTCTTCTATACCAACTACACCTCCGCCAAGGGGCAGGAGATCGAGGGGGCCGGCAAGGCCGCTTTCGTGATGCACTGGAAGAGCCTGCGCCGGCAGATCCGCGTGCGCGGCCTCGTGACCCGCGAGGAGGGCGAGCAGGCCGACCATTACTATGCCTCGCGCGCGCTGACCTCGCGGCTCGGCGCCTGGGCCTCGCATCAGAGCCAGCCGCTCGCCTCGCGCGGGGCGCTGATGGCGGAGGTGGCGAAGCTCACCGCCCGGCTCGGCCCCAATCCGAAGCGTCCGCCGTTCTGGGGCGGCTACCGGATCACCCCGCTCGAGATCGAATTCTGGGCCGACGGCGCCTTCCGGCTGCACGACCGCTTCCGCTGGCGCCGCGCGACGCCGGCCGATGCCTGGGAAATCAGCCGCCTGAACCCGTGACTCCACTGCGCATTTCACGCTTCGTGAAATGCGCAGGTCTGGAATACCTTGCTTTTTCGCTTGAATCTCCCGGCCAGCGTATGACAGTTGGCTTCTGTCACCGCCGCACCGGCCTGACGGCCGACGGTGGGATTACTGCGATGGACAAAGACGGATGACGGACGAAAGAAGCGATTTGCGGCTCGTTGCGGGGCGCGTGAAATGGTTCGACCCAGGTAAGGGCTTTGGTTTCATCGTCGATGTCGAGGGCGGGCCCGATATCCTGCTCCATGCCAATGTGTTGCGGAACTTCGGCCAGGGCTCGGTGGCCGACAATGCCGGGATCACCGTGCGCGTGCAGGCCACGCCGCGCGGGGCGCAGGCGATCGAGGTGCTCACGATCGAGCCGCCCGAGACCGAGACGCGCGCCGCCTCGATGGAGGATCTGGGCGATACCGATCCCGAGGAGATCGCCGCGCTGCCGCTCGAACCGGCCCGGGTGAAATGGTTCGACAAGGGCAAGGGATTCGGCTTTGCAAATGTCTTCGGCCGTGCCGATGATGTGTTCATTCACATCGAGGTGCTGCGCCGCTCGGG
>NZ_JBFXGV010000011.1:0-12435 GCF_050177655.1 Paenirhodobacter sp. | reverse complement strand
GGCATCGGGCCGGGCATGGAGCTTGCCGTGCTGCATGAGGCGAAGCGGGGAATTCCTCTTTCCGTCTGCGGTTTTGATCGGTAGAACGGCGCCGTCGGGGCGTAGCGCAGCCTGGTAGCGCGACTGTTTTGGGTACAGTAGGTCGTGAGTTCGAATCTCGCCGCCCCGACCATCTCCTCCGTATGAATGAGAGCGCCCGGCGCGCGCCGCCGCAGACTGGCTCCTCACCAGAGAGGAGTCCGCAGATGCGTCTTGCCCCCGTTTTCGCCCCCGCCTTCCTTGCCACTTTCGGCGCCCTTGTCGCCGCGCTGCCTGCCGGCGCCTTCACCCCGGAGGAGGTGATCGCCCGGATGACCGAGCTTGGCGTGAAGTACAACGGCAAGCCGCTCGACGCCGAGACGATCGGCAAGATCTCCGAAATCAATTTCAGTTCCCATTCCGCCGATGTCACGCCGGCCGATCTCGAGATGCTCTCGGCTCTGCCGAAGCTCGAGGGGCTGTCGCTCAACCGGGCGACGCTCGACGCCGCCGGGCTTGCGCCGCTGCACGAGTTGAAGGCGCTCGAGGAGCTCGCGCTGCTCTCCTCGGGGCTGACCGATGCGGAACTCGCGCAGCTCGCGACGGTCACGCAGCTCAAGAGCCTCTCGATCGATTCGAACCGCGACATTTCCGATGCGGGCATCGCCGAGCTTGCGAAACTGCCCGCGCTCGAGACGCTCTCGCTCTGGTCGACGCCCGCGGGCGATGCCGCCATCGCCGCTTTCGAGGGGCATCCGACGCTGCGCAAGCTCTCGCTCGTCGGCACCGAGATCACCGATGCCGCGATCACCTCGCTGGGCCGGGTGCCGGGGCTCGAGGTGCTGTCGGTCGCGCAGACCGAGGTCACCGGCGCCACGATCGGCGCGCTCGCGGCCTGCCCGAACTTGAGCGAGCTCGACCTCTACGGCATCAAGGTCGCGCCGGGGACGGGGGCGGCGCTCGGCACGCTCACCGGGCTCGAGGAGCTGATGATCTGGCAGTCGACGATGAGCGACGCCGAGCTTGCCGGCATCCGCGGGTTGCCGAAGCTGCGCGTGATCTTCGCCGACGGCACGCCGATCACCGACGCGAGCGCGGAGACCTTCGCCACGCTGCCCGAGCTGTCGACGCTCTGGGTCTCGGAGACGAGCTTCGGCGATCCGGGGGTGGCGAAGATCACCGGCCTGCCGCTGAAGAACCTGAAGTTCGAGAAGACCCCGCTCACCGATGCCGGGCTGGCCGCGCTGGCCGCGATCCCGACGCTCTCGCTGATATGGGTCGGCAAGTCGCAGGTCACCCCCGAGGGGATCGCCGCGGCGAAGGCGATCGGGGCAGAGAATGGGGTCTCGATCCTCGACTGACCCCATATCTGGGGGTAGGGCCAGAGCAGGCCGAAAACTAGATCTTGTGCGCGCGGGAGCGAATCTCTCGCGCGCCTTTGCATTTTTCTGCCCGGATTTTCGGCATGGCGGGCATTGTGCGGGGGCGGCGACGTCGCGGCAGGGGCGTCTTGTCGCAGGGCGCGATCTGTCCACAGAAAACGGGGGGCTGTGGACGAAGTTCATCCAGTTTCTGCACTTCGCCCGCCAAGGGGCAAGGATTCAAGGAAAAATGCCAGCCCTTTGCAGGTGCAGAAAAATTAACGCCGATGTGGAAGAATCTGTGCCCTGTTTTCAGCCCTGCGCCGGCCTCCGCCGTCAACCGGAAAAACGGTAACAGCAGGGTGAAAAATCCGTTGACGCGCCCGGTGTCCCACGTCAGTTTGTGCAAGTCGGCGATTAAGCCACCAGATGTAGTGGCGACAGCGGGCAGGGGACAGCCAATCAGAAAGGCCGATCCAGGGATACGGCCACACCTCGCTTGAGTGCAGCGGGGCGGCCGTTTCTGCCTTTTCTGTCGCGTTTTGGAGAGAGACGGGACAGGCATGAAGATCGAGCGCAAGTTCACCACGAACGAGACCGGCGCCTACGGCGAGATCGCTTTCACCACGACCGCGTCGGAGATCCGCAATCCCGACGGCAAGATCGTGTTCCGCAACGAAGCGGTGGAAGTGCCCGAGGGCTGGTCTCAGGTCGCCTCCGACGTGCTTGCGCAGAAATATTTCCGCAAGGCCGGCGTGCCCGCCGCGCTCAAGAAGGTGAAGGAAAAGGGCGTGCCGGAGTTCCTCTGGCGCTCGGTTCCCGATGAGGCCGCCCTTGCGAAACTGCCCGAAGATCAACGGATTGTCGGCGAAAGCTCGGCCAAGCAGGTGTTCGACCGTCTCGCCGGCGCCTGGTGCTACTGGGGCTGGAAGGGCGGTTATTTCACCACAGAGGAAGACGCGCGCGCCTATTACGACGAGATGCGCTTCATGCTCGCCGAGCAGATGGCCGCGCCGAACTCGCCGCAGTGGTTCAACACCGGCCTGCACTGGGCCTATGGCATCGACGGCCCGTCGCAGGGCCATTACTATGTCGACCACGAGACCGGCGTGCTGACGAAATCGGCCTCGGCCTACGAGCACCCGCAGCCGCATGCCTGCTTCATCCAGTCGGTGAAGGACGACCTCGTCGGCGAGGGCGGGATCATGGATCTCTGGGTGCGCGAGGCGCGCCTCTTCAAATACGGTTCGGGCACCGGCACCAACTTCTCGAGCCTGCGCGCCGAGGGCGAAAAGCTTTCGGGCGGCGGCAAGTCCTCGGGTCTGATGGGTTTCCTCAAGATCGGCGACCGCGCGGCGGGCGCGATCAAGTCGGGCGGCACCACGCGCCGTGCGGCGAAGATGGTGATCTGCGACATGGATCACCCCGATATCGAGGAATTCATCAACTGGAAGGTGAAGGAAGAGCAGAAGGTCGCCTCGCTCGTCGCCGGCTCGAAGATGCACGAGCGCGAGCTGAACAAGATCTTCGAGGCGATCCGCGCCTGGGACGGCACCGACGAGGGCCGCGTCGATCCGGCCGTGAACGAGGGGCTGAAGGCGGCGATCCGCTCGGCCAAGAAGGCGCTGATCCCCGAAACCTACATCAACCGCGTGCTGCAATACGCGCGCCAGGGCTTCGACAGCATCGAATTCCCGACCTATGACACCGATTGGGACTCGGAGGCCTATATCTCGGTCTCGGGCCAGAACTCGAACAACTCGGTGCGCGTGACGAATGCCTTCCTGCGCGCGGTGAAGGAGGACGCCCCCTGGGAGCTCCTGCGCCGCACCGACGGCAAGGTCGCGAAGACGGTGAGCGCGCGCGAACTCTGGGATCAGGTCGGCCATGCCGCCTGGGCCTGCGCCGATCCGGGCATCCAGTTCCACGACACGGTGAACGAGTGGCACACCTGCCCCGACGACGGGGAGATCCGCGGCTCGAACCCCTGCTCGGAATACATGTTCCTCGACGACACGGCCTGCAACCTCGCCTCGATGAACCTGCTGACCTTCTACCACGGCGGCAAGTTCGACGCCGAGGCCTATGTCCACGCCACCCGGCTCTGGACGGTGACGCTGGAAATCTCGGTGCTGATGGCGCAGTTCCCGAGCCAGGAAATCGCGCAGCGCAGCTACGACTTCCGCACGCTCGGCCTGGGTTACGCCAATATCGGCGGGCTTTTGATGAACATGGGCCTCGGCTATGACAGCGACGCGGGCCGCGCGCTTTGCGGGGCGCTCACCGCGGTGATGACCGGTGTGAGCTATGCGACCTCGGCCGAGATGGCGGGCGAACTTGGCGCCTTCCCGGGCTATGCGAAGAACGCGCGCCACATGCTGCGCGTGATCCGCAACCACCGCACCGCGGCGCACGGCCTGACCAAGGGCTACGAGGGGCTCGAAGTGCTCCCCGTCGCGCTCGATCACGCGAACTGCCCCGATCAGACGCTGATCTCGCTCGCGCAGTCGGCCTGGGACGAGGCGCTCAGCCTCGGCGAACAGCACGGCTTCCGCAATGCGCAGGTCTCGGTGATCGCGCCGACGGGCACCATCGGCCTCGTGATGGATTGCGACACCACCGGCATCGAGCCCGATTTCGCGCTGGTGAAGTTCAAGAAGCTCGCCGGCGGCGGTTACTTCAAGATCATCAATCGCTCGGTGCCCGCGGCGCTGGAAACGCTCGGCTATTCCTCGGCGCAGATCGAGGAAATCATCGCCTATGCGGTGGGCCATGGCAGCCTTGGCAACAGCGCCGGGATCAACCACACCGCGCTCATTGGCCACGGTTTCGGCGCGCCCGAGATCGAGAAGATCGAGGCGGCGCTGCCCTCCGCCTTCGACATCCGCTTCGTCTTCAACCAGTGGACGCTGGGCGAGGAGTTCTGCACCAAGACGCTCGGCATCCCGGCCGAGAAGCTGAACGACCCGACCTTCGACATGCTGCGCCACCTCGGCTTCACCAAGGCGCAGATCGACGCGGCCAACGACCATGTCTGCGGCACGATGACCCTCGAGGGCGCGCCCTTCCTCAGCCCCTCGCATTACCACGTCTTCGACTGCGCCAATGCCTGCGGCAAGAAGGGCAAGCGCTATCTGTCGGTCGACAGCCACATCCGGATGATGGCCGCCGCGCAGTCGTTCATCTCGGGTGCGATCTCGAAGACGATCAACATGCCGAACTCGGCCACGATCGAGGAGGCGCTTGCCGCCTATGAGCTCAGCTGGTCGCTCGGCATCAAGGCGAACGCGCTTTACCGCGACGGCTCGAAGCTGAGCCAGCCGCTGGCCTCCGCGCTGGTCGAGGATGACGAGGAGGCCGAGGAGATCCTCGCCTCCGGCTCGCAGGCGGAAAAGGCCGCGGTGCTGGCCGAGAAGATCGTCGAGAAGATCATCGTCAAGGAGATCGTGCGCAGCCATCGCGAAAAGCTGCCCGACCGCCGCAAGGGCTACACCCAGAAGGCGATCGTCGGCGGGCACAAGGTCTACCTGCGCACCGGCGAATATCAGGACGGCTCGCTTGGCGAGATCTTCATCGACATGCACAAGGAAGGCGCCGGCTTCCGCGCGATGATGAACAACTTCGCGATCGCCGTCTCGGTCGGGCTGCAATATGGCGTGCCGCTCGAGGAATTCGTCGACGCCTTCACCTTCACCAAGTTCGAACCGGCGGGCATGGTGCAGGGCAATGACTCGATCAAGAACGCGACCTCGATCCTCGACTATGTCTTCCGCGAACTGGCGGTGAGCTATCTCGACCGCACCGACCTCGCCCATATCAAGCCGAAGGGGACCGCCTTCGACGATCTGGGCGGCGGCCACGAGGAGGGCAAGCGCGCCAATGTCGAGGCGGTGAGCGAGTCGGCCGCGTCGAAGTCGCTCGAGGTGCTGCGCCAGATCTCCTCGACCGGCTACCTGCGCAAGCGGCTGCCGCAGGAGCTTGTCGTGCTGCAGGGCGGGGCGAAGGGGCTCGACCCGATGAGCGCGCTCAACACGCTGGTGCCGGAAACCGCGGTGGCGGTGAACGCGACGGTCTCCGCCTCGACTTCGATCGCCTCGGGCGTGGTGTCGATGGACGCGCGGGCGAAGGCGAAGATGCAGGGCTACGAGGGCGAGGCCTGCGGCGAATGCGGCAACTACACGCTGGTGCGCAACGGCACCTGCATGAAGTGCAACACCTGCGGCGCGACCTCGGGCTGCAGCTGAGCGCAGTTGAAGTGAAATCTGAGCTTTGCCCCGCAAGGGGCTGAGCTGAAACGAAAAGTCCGAAATCGGACAGGTGGAAGGAAGCGCTCCGTGGAGCTGATCGTCGGTAACAAACGCATCGCGGCCCAGACCCTGCGCCGCATTCCCGGCGGGGTCGAGGCGCAGCTTGCGGGCGAGGCGCTGACGCGGCTCCTTGACGCGACCTTCCGCTCGGGCGCCTCGATCGAACTGCTCGGCGGCGATCTCGACCACCACGCGCTCGATGTCGCCGACATCCGCATGGCGGGCGCCTCGACCACGGTGACGCTGCTGAGCGCGGGCGCCCGCGCGCTGCATTGACGAGACACGGGGCGGGTGCGCTCGCCCCCGACGCTGAGAAGGCCCAGGCGAAACCATAGACACCTCGGGCGGTGCACCAATGAGCCTGATCGGCGAAACTGGCCCCCTCCTTCGGGAGGGGGTCTTTTCACTTGCACCGGCCGGCGCGCGGCGCTAGCAGGGCGCCTTTCCCCGGGAGGCCCCATGCGCACCGACACGCTCGCCATCGACTTCGGCACCTCGAATTCCGCGGTGGCGCTCGCCTATGACGGCGGGATCTACCGCATCCCCATCGAGCGCGAGGGCGACACGCTGCCGACCGCGGTCTTCTTCCCGGCGGGCGGCGGCGCGATGCGGATCGGCGCGGCGGCGGGCGCGGCGCTGATCGCGGGGGAGGAGGGGCGCTACATGCGCGCGCTCAAAAGCGTGCTTGGCCTGCCGCTTTTGCATGAAAGCCGGCTGATCGCGGGCCGGCGCCGCACGCTCGCCGCGATCATCACCGAGTTCCTGCGCGAGCTGAAGGCGCGCTCGGAGGCGGCGACCGGGCTGCGTTTCCCCCGCGCGCTCTCGGGGCGCCCGGTGCATTTCCACACCAATGACGCGGAAAAGGACGCGCAGGCGGAGGCCGATCTGCGCGCCTGCTACCGCGCCGCGGGCTTCGAGGCGGTCGAGTTCCTGCCCGAGCCGGAGGCCGCCGCGATCGCCTGTCAGGGGCTGGGCCGGCCCGCCGATCTTGGCCTGATCGTCGACATCGGCGGCGGCACCTCGGATTTCTCGGTCTTCACCAATGGCGCGAACGGCCCCGGCATCGTCGCAAGCCACGGCATCCGCCTCGGCGGCACCGATTTCGACCGCGCCACCTCGCTCGCCCATGCGATGCCGCTTCTGGGCCTTGGCGGGGAGCTGCGGCGCGAGATGGGATCGGGGCTCTTGCCGGTGCCGCGCGCGCCCTATGTCGAGCTTGCGACCTGGGCGAAGATCCCCTTCCTCTACACGCCCGAGACGCGCCGCCTGGCCGCCGACATGGCGAAGATGGCGGTCGACGGGCGCGCGATGGCGCGGTTCCAGCGCGTCGTCGAGGATGAGCTGGGCCACGAACTGGCCTTCGCGGTCGAGCGCGGCAAAATCGTGGCGAACCGGCCCGGGGGCGAGTGGCGCATCGCGATGGGCTTCATCGAGCCGGGCCTCGCCGCGCCGCTCGACCGTGCCGGTCTCGACGCGGCGCTCGCATCCGAACGCGGCACGCTCGGCGCGGCGGCGGTCGAGACGCTGACCCTCGCCGGGGTGACGGCGGAGCAGATCGGGCGGGTGATCCTCGTCGGCGGCTCCTCGCTGATGGGGTTTGTCGCCGAGGAGATGCGCGCGCTTTGCCCCGGCGCCGAGATCCTGACCTCGGAGGCCTTCACCGCCGTCGTCGACGGGCTGGCGCTTGCCGCGCGCAAATGAAAAGGCCCCGGGCGATGCCGGGGCCTTTCCGCGATGCCGTGACGATCAGAGCTTGCCGGAGCGCTGCTGGATCATCATGAAGGTGTCGTAGTTGTATTCCGCGACCTGCGCCCAGAGGTAATGGTCGTTGCGGAAGGCCTTGATCGATTCCCAGATCTTCTTGAACATCGGGTTCGAGGCTTCCATCTCGGCATAGACCTCGTTCGCCGCGTCGTAGCAGGCGCTCAGGATCTCCTGCGAGAAGGGGCGCAGCTGCGCGCCGTTGGCGACGAGCGATTTCAGCGCGGTCGGGTTCTTCCAGTCGTATTTCTGCAGCATGTCGGCGTCTTCGGCCTGACAGGCGGTGCGCAGAAGCGCCTGGTAGTTCTTCGGCAGGCCCTCATAGGCCGCCTTGTTGAACATGAAGTGGACCGTCGGGCCACCTTCCCAGAAGCCCGGGTAGTAGTAATAGGGCGCGACCTTGTAGAAGCCGAGCTTCTCGTCGTCATAGGGGCCGACCCATTCGGTGCCGTCGATCGTGCCCTTCTCGAGCGCCGGGTAGATGTCGCCGCCGGCGATCTGCTGCGGCACGACGCCGAGCTTCTCCATCACCTTGCCGGCGAAACCGCCGACGCGCATCTTCAGGCCCTTCATATCGGCCACGGTGTTGATTTCCTTGCGGAACCAGCCACCCATCTGGGCGCCGGTATTGCCGCCCGGAAGCGCGAAGAGACCCTGCGTCGCCATGAACTCGTTGAACAGGTCAATGCCGCCGCCGTGGTATTGCCAGGCGTTCATGCCGCGCGCGTTGAGCGCGAAGGGCACGTCGGCGCCAAGCGCCCAGGTCGGATCCTTGCCCCAGTAGTAATAGGCCACGGTGTGGCAGGCCTCGACCGTGCCCGCGGCGGCGGCATCGGCCGCCTGCAGACCGGGGACGATCTCGCCCGCGGCGAAGACCTGGAGCTGGAAGTTGCCGTCGGTCGCCTCGGCGAGCATCTTCGACAGCACCTCGGCGCCGCCATAGATCGTGTCGAGCGATTTCGGGAAGGACGAGGTCAGGCGCCAGGTGATCTTCGGCGACGACTGCGCGATGGCGGGGGCGGCGAGCGAGGCCGCGGCGCCGCCGATGGCGGCCTTGGTCAGGAATGAACGACGATCCATGTATTTCCTCCCGGTGTCGGTTCTGGCGCACCCGGTCCCTTGCGGGCTCCTCTCCGGGTGGCGACATGTGGTCACCTTACTTGACCGCAATGCCCTGTCCAGCCCTGCTGTTAACGTTCACGGGAAAAACCGCACCGCCTGACGGCACAAGGCCCCGGCGCTGGACCGGGGCCTTGTTCTGGATCGGGGGCGGATGCCGCAAGTCTTGGCATCCGCTCGATTTTCGGGCTTTCAGAGCTTGCCGGCGCGTTGCTGGATCATCATGAAAGTGTCGTAATTGTATTCCGCGACCTGCGCCCAGAGGTAGTGCTCGGCGCGGAAGGCCTTGATCGAGTCCCAGAGCGTCTTGAAGTCCTCGTTCGAGGCTTCCATCTCGGCATAGACCTCGTTCGCGGTGTCGAAACAGGCGGAGAGGATCTCGGCCGAGAAGGGGCGCAGCTGCGCGCCCTCGGCG
Organism: Paenirhodobacter sp.; assembly: GCF_050177655.1. Lineage (NCBI taxonomy): Bacteria > Pseudomonadati > Pseudomonadota > Alphaproteobacteria > Rhodobacterales > Paenirhodobacter > Paenirhodobacter sp. Next base: position 3,454 of record NZ_JBFXGV010000011.1, on the reverse strand, counting down.
ATCAGCTTCTTCAGCGCGAGCGGGTTCTCGTAGTCGTATTGCTGCAGCATGTTCGCATCGACCGCCTGCGCAGTGTTGCGCAGCAGCGACTGATACTTCGGCGGCAGGCTGTTCCAGGCCTCGAGGTTGATCATGAAATGGACGGTCGGGCCGCCTTCCCACCAGCCGGGGTAGTAGTAATAGGGCGCGACCTTCACGAAGCCGAGCTTCTCGTCGTCATAGGGGCCGACGAATTCGGTGGCGTCGAGCGTGCCCTTTTCGAGCGCGGCATAGACGTCGCCCCCCGCGAGCTGCTGCGGCACCACGCCGAGCCGCTCGAGCACCTTGCCGGCAAAGCCGCCGACGCGGAACTTGAGCCCCTTGAGGTCGTCGACCGTGTTGATCTCCTTGCGGAACCAGCCGCCCATCTGCACGCCGGTATTGCCGCCCGGGAAGCCGATCAGCCCCTGTTTCGCGAGGAAGGCGTTATACAGGTCGATGCCGCCCGCGAAATAATGCCAGGCGTTCATGCCGCGCGCCGAAAGGCCGAAGGGCACGGCCGAGCCGAGCGCCCAGGCCGGGTTCTTGCCCCAATAGTAATAGCCCACGGTATGCGCCATCTCGACGGTGCCCGCCGTGACCGCGTCCGCCGCCTGCAGGCCGGGGACGAGCTCGCCCGCCGCGAAGGCCTGGATCTGGAACGCGCCGTCGGTCGCCTCGGAGATGCGTTTGCCGAGCTCCTGGGTGTTGCCGTAAAGCGTCGGCAGCGAGTTCGGGAAGGACGAGGTGATGCGCCAGGTGATCTTCGGCGTGTCCTGCGCGATGGCAGGGGCGGCGAGGCCGGCGGCGGCAGTGCCGAGCGCGGCTTTGGTCAGGAAGGAACGGCGGTCCATCGGGGGATCTTTCTGTCGAATTGCACGTCACCGGGCGGGGCGGAGCCGCTCGCGCCCGGGCGCGCGGACCCTGCCTGCGCGGGAGGGGGGATGTCCAGACCGTTTCTTTCGTTTTTGGGGCGATTTTCGCAATAACATATCAGCTATGCGCGGCGTGCAGCGTCAGGCCGCCGCAGGGCGGGCTCAGCGCGCGTCGGGGAGCTGGATCCGGGCGACCTGTTCGGCGATCGGATCGACGGAAAGCGGATGCATCTCGCCGCCGTGGCTTTTCGGGTCGCCGATGTCCTGCCACTGGCCGTTCTTGTAGATCTCGAGCGCGCCGAAATTGGCCTTGTAGCCCATCTTGCGCGACCCCGGCACCCAATAGCCGAGGTAGACATAGGGCAGGCCCGCGCGGCGCGCGATCTCGACATGGTCGAGGATCAGATAGGTGCCGAGGCTGTCGTCGATCCGGTCGGGTTCATAGAAGGAATAGACCATCGAGACGCCGTCATCGAGCACATCGGTCAGGCAAACCGCGATCAGCGCGCGCACCGAACCGGGGGTGGCGGCGGTCTCGCGATATTCGACGACGCGGGTCTTCACCGGCGTCTCCTCGATCATCGCGGCGAATTCGAAGATGTCCATGTCGGCCATGCCGCCATCGGCGTGGCGGGTGTCGAGGTAGCGCCGGAAGAGGGCGAATTGTTCCTCGGTGGCCCAGGGGCTGGTGGCCGAGCGTTTCAGATCGGCGTTGCGGCGGATCACCCGGCGCTGGGTGCGGCTCGGCTCGAAATCGGCGACCCGGATGCGCGCCGAAAGACAGGCGCAGCAATCGGCGCAGGAGGGCCGGTAGAGCACGTTCTGCGAGCGTCGGAAGCCCTGGCGCGAGAGCGCGTTGTTGAGCTTTTCCGCGCCTTCGCCTTGCAGCGCCGTGAACAATTTGCGCTCCGCCCGTCCCTCCAGATAGGGGCAGGCCTGCGGAGCGGTCACGTAGAACTGCGGGGCAAGAGGGAGCGAATGGCGCATCTGGGGAGGGGTTGGGGTGTCACTGGCAGCGCCCGGCATCCGGGCCATCTGCGGTGCAGGCTAGCAAGAAGCACCTGCCACGCCAAGGACTTCCTTGGCATCTTAACCAAATCGCACCGCCCCCGGGTGGGGGCGATGCTTTCGGCGGCGCGATGCTGCGCGCTTGCTCAGTATTTGCCGGGCGCTTCGTCGGTGCCGGTGGCGGGCAGATCCTCACCCGCGGCGGCGGCCTTGGCGCGTTCGCCCATGTACTGGTCGAACTCGGCCTTGTCGCGGGCCTGGCGCAGCCGGATCAGGAAGGCTTCGAACTCTTCCTGTTCGCGTTCGAGCCGGGCGAGCGTATCGGCCTTGTAGGCGTCGAAGGCGGAGTTGCCGGTCGGGCGGCCCCCGCCGAAGCCGTGGAAATGCCCGCCGCAGCGGCGCATCCCCTCGGGCGCCCGGCGATAGCCGCGGCCGAAGCGGCCGGTCATCAGGATGAAGCCGAGCACGAGCAGGCCGAGCGGGCCGGCGAAGATGAAGGAGCCGATCATCAGCACGATCCAGGAGATCGGGCCGCGCTCGTCAAGCCAGGCGACAGCGCGCCGCACGGCGCCCATCGGGCCGGTGCGGGCCGAGGCGGGATCGGCGGTATAGGCGTAGGCGGACATGGAACCCTCCGGTTTGTATGTGAATGCCTTTCACATGGACGAAGATGGGGGAGGGGGCGGGGGTGTTCAAGAGGGGATGTGAAGGATTTTTACATTTGTTCGGGCGGCCCTGAAATTGCGCCGGCTGTTATCGGTACGCTGCCCTCATTCGACAGGGCCTTTGGGATGACCTGAACAGCTCCGGTGCTTCGGCATCGGGGCTTTTTCGTTGTCAATTTTGCAGCTTCCATTGATCATGCGTCCGAGCAACGGCGGAAACTTGAATGACACTTAAACCCCTATTTTGGAACGGTTACGCTTATTCTCTGCAAATCCGGCGGCATTGGAATACGTTCTTTGGTCTTGCGACCATCTGCGAAATCAATGCACCGCGCATCTCGAAAATGCTTCCTGTCGGCGCAGGCTATCACATTATGGGTTTGCACGAACTTGTTACCGGGGCACGGGGCTACTTCGACAACTTCGATAACTTTTGGTCTTACTCTTGTCGGTTGTGCGACCAGTATTGCGACTACTATGTGATGGAACGCCCGCGCGGTGGGAACACTTTCACAGAGTTCCATAGCACCTACATCAACGACCGAACCGCCGTTCAAGACTTCGCCAAGGCTTCGCGGGGATACGTCGGGCCGGATCAATGGAAGCTAACTTGACCGCCAAGTTTACGAATGCGTGATCATTTCCTGCCCTGCGACGCGCTGGTGATGGTCGATTTCAGCAGCGGGATGACATGGGTGAAATGCGGGTGGCGGTTTTCTGCGTTCTGTATTTTGCAGAAAAAACAACAACTAAGCTGGGAATGTGGCAGCCCGTAGGGGAGTCGAACCCCTCTTTTCAGGTTGAGAACCTGGCGTCCTAACCGATAGACGAACGGGCCACGGTGCGGGCGGATATAGACCCGCGCGCCGGGAAAGGGAAGGGGCTATT